>NZ_JBSFUB010000043.1:0-56701 GCF_053591575.1 Streptomyces altiplanensis
CGTCCCGGACAGGCACCCCATGGTGATGGTTCTGGGTTCCAGCGATTCCCTGTTGCGGGCTCCGCCCGCCGGCCGCCCCTGTGGCATCGCTCACCCCCGGGAGTGGACCCCCGGACACCTCCCGCGCCGGCCCCCGGTCGCCGCACAGGCTCAAATGCTCGCGCCTGTGCGGTGGTTGGGGGCCGGTAAAGGTTTCGTACAGGTGTCGGCAGGGGGGCGTCCACCTTGCGAGACGGTCACGGAGAGTGCAACCATCGTGTGTCTCCCAGTCCTCGCGAGGTAGGTCGTCTGTGTCTGTGCAGCCCATAGCCAAGCCCCGAACCACAGCAGTCGTGCTCGCCGGTGGTACCGGTCAGCGCGTGGGCCTGTCGATTCCCAAGCAGTTGCTGAAGATCGCCGGCAAGGCGGTCATCGAGCACACGCTGTCGATCTTCGAGCAGGCGGAGGGCATCGACGACATCATCGTTCTCATGGCACCGGGCTATGTGCCGGACGTCGAGAAGATCGTCGCGAAGGCCGGCCTCACCAAGGTCACCCAGGTCATCGAGGGCGGTTCGACGCGCAACGAGACCACCGAGCGCGCCATCTCCGCGCTAGGCGAGGGCCTCGCCGAGGGGGAGGACCGCAACGTCCTCTTCCACGACGCCGTGCGCCCCCTCCTGTCACAGCGTGTGATCCAGGACTGTGTCGACGCGCTGGAGCGCTACGAGGCGGTCGACGTCGCCATCCCGTCCGCGGACACGATCATCGTGACGCGCACGCACGGCGGCGACGGCGAGTTCATCACCGAGGTCCCGGACCGGTCCCGGCTGCGCCGCGGCCAGACGCCGCAGGCATTCAAGCTGTCGACGATCCGCAAGGCGTACGAAGTCGCCGCCGGCGACCCGAACTTCCAGGCCACCGACGACTGTTCGGTCGTCCTGAAGTACCTGCCGGACGTGCCGATCTACGTCGTCGCGGGCGACGAGTACAACATGAAGGTGACGCAGCCGGTCGACGTCTTCATCGCCGACAAGCTGTTCCAGCTCGCCTCCACCGCCGCCCCGCAGCAGGCCGACGAGGCCGCCTACCGCGAGCTCCTCGCCGGCAAGACGCTCGTGGTCTTCGGCGGTTCGTACGGCATCGGTGCGGACATCGCGGCCCTCGCCGAGAGTTACGGCGCCAAGGTGTACGCCCTGGGCCGCTCCACCACCGGCACGCACGTCGAGAACCCCGAGCACGTCGACGACGCCCTGTCGAAGGCGTACGCGGAGACCGGCCGCGTCGACTACGTGATCAACACGGCGGGCGTGCTCCGCATCGGCAAGCTCGCCGAGACGGACAGCGCGACCATCCAGGAAGCGCTGAACGTCAACTACCTGGCCCCCGTGCAGATCGCCCGCGCCGCGCACAAGTACCTCGCCGAGACCAAGGGCCAGCTGCTGCTCTACACCTCCAGCAGCTACACCCGCGGCCGCGCCGAGTACAGCCTCTACTCCTCCACGAAGGCCGCCATGGTGAACCTCACCCAGGCCCTCGCCGACGAGTGGGCCGCCGACGGCGTGCGCGTCAACTGCGTCAACCCGGAGCGCACGGCGACGCCGATGCGCACCAAGGCGTTCGGTGAGGAGCCCGCGGGCTCGCTGCTGTCCTCCGAGGCCGTGGCGCGTACGTCGCTGGACGTACTGCTCTCGGAGCTCACCGGACACGTCATCGACGTACGGCAGGTGGACCCGACGCGTGGCGCGTCCGAGGCGTCGGGATTCGAGCAGGCACTGGCCGCCGTCCTGAATCGCCAGGAAGATGTGTAATACTGCTTGACAATCTGTGATTCGGGCCTCTGTAGTCGCCAATAAAGCGATGCGCAGAGGCCCGAATTCGTGGAGCGGAATTTTATATTCCTCTTACACTGTAAATGACCGGCACCCCTCTGGAGCAGGTTCTTCGTGATTTCGACCGCCATCCGCCTGGCCCGCGTGGGCAGTGGATCCGAACTGGCCGCCGCCGCCGTCCTGGGGCTGGGATATCCGTGCATAATGCTGGCCGCACTGATTCCCAACCTCTGGTTCTTCGCGGCCGCCGTGGCCGCGACGTACCTCGCGGACCAGCATCTGCACCAGCGCGGCAGCTACTTGATCAACCGTCTGGGCAAGGTCCGGGCCGGTCTTTCGATCCGCTTCCTGGTGCGCCAGTTGCTGCTGATCCTCCTGCTGGCCCGCATGGAGCTGGCCGAGCAGACGATCTTCTACGTGACGATCGCCGGCCTGCTGCTGTTCTACGCCCTCCAGGCCCCGCACGGCGCGCTCGTCACCCTGATCCGCCTGCGCCGCAGGATGCCGGTGGTGACCCGCAACATCGACCTCTCCATGCTGCGCATCCCGGCGGCCCCGCCGAGGCGGCTGCTGAACCGGTCCGCCGAGAAGATGCTCCACCTCGACGTCTTCGCCGTGGTGGGCGTGCTGGCCGCGGTCGAGAGCGGACGGAGCGTCTTCGGCTACGCCGGTCTCGCGATCACCCTGGTCCTGGCGATCGCCTACGTCGCGGCGCTGCTGCCGTTCACCCGGCGCGGCCGCCGTGTCCCGCCGGTGAACACGGTCCTGGAGGGCATCGACGGCTGGCTGCGCGACTACCGCCCGACCACGGTCCTGTACTTCTCCGGTTCCCGGGAGTCGGCGTACCAGGTCAACATGTGGCTCGACACCATGAAGCAGCTCGACGGCAGGCCGCTGATCATCCTGCGCGAGCGCCACATCGTGCCGCAGCTCGGCCCGACGTCGGTGCCGGTCGTCTGCGTCCCGAGCGCCACGCACCTGATGAACATGGACCTCTCCACGGTCCGCGTCGCGCTCTACGCCGCCAACGTCGGCAAGAACATCCACATGCTGCGCGTCCCCACCATGAAGCACGTCTTCATCGGGCACGGCGACAGCGACAAGGTCGCGAGCATCAACCCGTACAGCAAGGTGTACGACGAGGTGTGGAGCGCGGGCCGGGCCGGCCGCGACCGCTACGCGCTCGCCGACGTCGGCGTCCGCGACGAGGACATCGTCGAGGTGGGCCGCCCGCAGCTCGCCCCGATCCAGACCTGGAGCGGTACGCCGAAGAACCCGGTCCCGACCGTCCTGTACGCCCCCACCTGGGAGGGCTGGGACGACAACCCGGGCAACACCTCGCTCCTGCTCGCCGGCGAGAACATCGTCAGGCGCCTGCTGGAGGCCCCGGAGCCGGTCCGGGTGCTCTACAAGCCGCACCCCTTCACCGGGACCCGCAGTCCCCAGGCCAAGGCCGTCCACGAACGCATCACCGCCATGGTGGAGAAGGCCGCGGCCGAGCGCGCCACCGACCCGCGCTGGGCGGAGGAGAGTTCCGCGCTCCGGGCCGAGCAGAGCGCGGCGCGGGCCGAACTGGCCCGTATCGAGGCACGCCTGGGCGAACTCGGAGCCGGCGGCAACGGCAACGGCAAGGCCAAGGCCGGCAAGGACGAGGCGGAGACCTCGCGCGACGCCCTGCCCGACCTGGCGCGCGAGGCCGAGCTGGCGACCCTCAGGGACGAGTGGAACGCCGCGTACTGGCGCTCGTTCGGGTGGTGGGAGCACCGGGTCGTCACCGGCGCCGAGCCGCGCCTGTACGACTGCTTCAACGAGTCGGACGGCATGGTCTCCGACATCTCCAGCGTCGTCTCGGACTTCATCGCGAGCGGCAAGCCGTACGCGGTGACCGACTCCGCGGAGCTGGGCGCCGAGGAGTTCAAGAAGCAGAACACCGCCGTGCGCGCCGCCGTGATCCTCTCCAACGACGCGCAGCAGCTCGGCGAGTTGCTCGCCGCCATCACGGGCGGCGAGAGCGCCGACACGCTGGCAGAGGACCGGCGCGAGCTGAAGGAGTACCTGCTGGGCCCCGACGAACCGGCGTCCATCGTGCAGTTCAACGACGCCGTACGGGCGCTCGCGGCCAAGTCCGAGGCCCGCAACCTGGGGGTGGCCCAGCGCACCGGCGTCGAGGTCGCCGTCACCGCGGCGGACCCGAGCGACTCCGCGCCGGAGGCCACGGGGCTCGACACGACGGTGGCGGGCTGACCCCCGACACCCGGACGGCACTCGCACGAAGATCTGAATTCGGCCCGGCGGAGCGTCTTTCGAGACGTTCTGCCGGGCCGTTCGTGCGTGTTGTGGCAGGCGTCACGTGGAAAAGTAACGATGGTGAACAACCCTTACCCCTGTAACGACGGTCTTGGATGTCGATGAACGAGAATGAGACGGGTATGGCCTCAGCTGAAATTCCCGATGTAACCGTGATCATCGGCGCCTACGAGGCGATGCCCTACTTGATCCCCTGCCTGGAATCGGTGGAAGCCCAGACGCTGGGTGCGGACCGCTTGGAGATCGTGGCCGTCAACGACGGCTCGACCGACGGGACCGGAGAATATCTCGACGATTTCGCAGCCAGGAGCAAGGTCAGGACGCGCGTGGTCCACCAGGAGAATTCCGGTGGTCCCAGCAAACCCCGCAACGTCGGCCTCGACATGGCCCGCGGCCGCTATGTCTTCTTCCTCGACGCCGACGACTACCTCGGCGCGGAAGCCCTGGAGCGGATGGTCGCGATGGCCGACCGCAACGGCACGGACGTCGTGCTGGGCAAGATCGAGGGCATCGGACGCGGCGCGCCCAAGTCCATGTTCGGACGCACCCTGGAACGTACGGACGTCTTCTCGTCCAACATCAAGATGACGCTCAGCGCGGAGAAGCTCTTCCGGCGCGAACTGCTGGAGAAGCACAAGATGCGCTTCGACCAGCAGCTGTACACCGGTGAGGACGCGCGCTTCACCCTTGAGGCATATGTGCGCAGTGCCGGGGTCTCGGTCATCGCCGACTACGTCTGCCTCTACATCGTGCGCCGCGACGACGGCAAGCACATCACGCAGAGCGGCAGTTACGCGATGCGCTTCGACTCGGCGAAGGCCCTGATGGACCTGATCGCCGAGCTCTACCCGCCCGGTGACCAGCGCGACGAGCTGATGATCCGGCCGTTCGTGATCACGCTGCTGCCGCAGTTCGACCACCGCTGGCTGAAGGCCACGGCCGGCACGCGCCAGGACAAGCTGGACCTCGCGCGGCCGCTCATGGAGAAGTACTGGACGCCGGGCGTGGCCCGCCGGCTGAAGGTGCCCGAGCGGCTGCGGATGTACTACGTCGCCGAGGGGCGGGCCGATCTCCTGGAGGACCACCTCACGTTCCTCCAGGAGAAGAAGGTGCCCGAGGTGATCCGCAAGGGCGCGGCGGCCAAGCCCTACCTCGCGTATCCGCACTTCGAGGACGAGGCGGCGGGCGTACCCGCCGAGATGTTCGCGGTCACGGTCTCGGAGTGGGTCGACGGGGTACGTGTCACCGCGCCCAGGGGGACCGCGCCCCAGCGCGCCGTACCCAAGCCGTCCTTCGCCCGGCGCGTGGTGCGCAAGCTGCGCAGGATGGCCCGCGGGGCGATGGCGGGCCGCCGTCCGGCCCGCTCCTGACGGAGGCTCACCAGGCCCCTGGTCCGTTTCCCGCCCCTCCCGGAACCGGGGGGAGACGGACCGGAGGCGGTGTCCGGCCGGAAGCCAGGGCGGCGCGAACGCCGTCCGCACGGCGACCGGCCGGCGGTCCAGCGGGCGGAATGCGCAGGCGCCGCCCGGAGCGGCTCACGTACATTGCGGGGAGAACCGGGCGAGCAAGAGTGGGGTCTGTACGTGTCAGGGGCAAGGCAGGGCGTCGCGGAGGCCCGCAGGATCGTCGTCAAGGTCGGTTCCTCATCGCTGACCACCGCGTCGGGGGGCCTCGACGCCGACCGCGTCGACGCGCTCGTCGACGTACTCGCCAAGGCGCGCAGCGGCGGTGAGAAGGAGATCGTGCTGGTGTCGAGCGGCGCCATCGCCGCCGGGCTGGCGCCGCTGGGGCTCGCCCGCCGCCCCAAGGACCTGGCCAGGCAGCAGGCCGCCGCCAGCGTCGGCCAGGGGCTGCTCGTGGCCCGCTACACGGCCTCCTTCGCGCGGTACGGCGTACGCGTCGGCCAGGTGCTGCTGACCTCCGACGACACCAGCCGCCGCGCCCACTACCGCAACGCCTACCGGACACTGGACCAGCTCATCACCATGGGCGCGGTCCCGGTCGTCAACGAGAACGACACCGTCGCCACGGACGAGATCCGCTTCGGTGACAACGACCGGCTCGCCGCCCTCGTCGCCCATCTCGTCCGGGCCGACCTGCTGGTGCTCCTCTCGGACGTGGACGGGCTGTACGACGGCGACCCCAGCACCCCCGGCGCCTCGCGCATCGACGAGGTGCACGGCCCCGGCGACATCGCGCACGTCTCCATCGGCAGCGCGGGCAAGGCGGGCGTCGGCACCGGCGGCATGGTGACCAAGGTCGAGGCGGCCCGTATCGCCGCGGCCGCCGGCATCCCCGTCGTCCTCACCTCCGCCAGCCACGCCGCCGACGCCCTCGCGGGCCGCGACACGGGCACGTACTTCCACCGCACCGGCCGCCGCAGCGCCGACCGGCTGCTGTGGCTCGCGCACGCCTCGACGCCGCAGGGCGCGCTCACGCTCGACGACGGGGCGGTACGGGCCGTGGTGGAGCGGCGTACCTCGCTGCTGCCCGCCGGGATCGCCGGGGTCGAGGGGGAGTTCAGCGCGGGCGACCCCGTGGAGCTGCGGGACACGGCGGGCGTGGCCGTCGCCCGGGGGCTCGTCAACTACGACGCCAAGGAGATCCCGCAGCTGCTCGGACGCTCCACCCACGACCTGGCGAAGGAGCTCGGGCCCGCGTACGAGCGTGAAGTCGTACACAGGGACGATCTGGTCGTTCTCCACCCCTGAAACGGCTGAAAGACCCGCCCCGGGGCAGAGACCTTCGCGAAAACCGCCCCGCGCCGGGCCCAGGACTGGTCAACTTTGTTGCGGGGATCCAGGGGGACACGGCACAGCGACACATCAGAGGAGGCCGCCGGTGAGACGAGTACGTCCGGGGGCGCTGCCCCGAGGCACGGTCGGGCGAACCCTGACCAGTGTCGGGGCGGGAGCGGACTTCGACGGAGGCCCGGAGCCGGACCAGGCGCCGGGCACCGGCCGGGAGGCCCACGGCAGCCGGGAAGCGTCGAGGCTCTGGCACATCACCCTCAGCGTCTCGGGGGCCGAGACGCCGCTGCAGGAGGTCAGACGAGGTCTCGAACAGCTCGCCCACGACCATCCCTTCCTGCTGACCAGCAGGTACGCCAACGACCACGCGGAGATCCGCTACTGGGAAGAGGCACGGGACCTGCACGACGCCGCGGCCGTCGCGCTGCGCCTGTGGGGCGAGCACCGGTCCACGTCGAAGCTGCCGCCGTGGGAGATCGTGGGCCTGGAGGTCATCGACCGGGACACCTACCACCAGCGGATCGCCGAGGGGTACGGCCCGCCGCCCGCGGCCCCGGTCGGGGTGCACCCGTACTGACCGGCCGCCGCATCGCCGGGGCGGCCGGGTCCCGGCGTGCGCCGTCTCGCGGAACGGGATACCCGGTGGATGCCGGCGGAGCGCGCATTAGTCTGCGGGTATGACCTCGCACTCTCCTCTCGCCGACTCCGACACGACCGCCGCCGGGTCCCCGGTCGCGTCGACCGCACGCCGGGCCCGCGTCGCCGCCGACGCGATCGCGCCACTTCCGCGCTCCGCCAAGGACGCCGCGCTGCTGGCCGTCGCCGACGCGCTGGAGGCCCGTACGGACGAGATCGTCGAGGCCAACGCCCAGGACACCGCCAAGGCCCGCGCCGCCGGGACGAGCGACACGGTGATCGACCGGCTGACGCTGACCCCGGAGCGGGTCGCCGCCATCGCCTCCGACGTCCGGGACGTGGCCGCGCTGCCCGACCCGGTCGGCGAGGTCGTACGCGGCTCCACCCTGCCCAACGGCATCGACCTGCGGCAGGTGCGCGTGCCGCTCGGCGTCGTCGGGATCATCTACGAGGCCCGGCCGAACGTGACCGTGGACGCCGCCGCGCTCTGCCTCAAGTCCGGCAACGCGGTGCTGCTGCGCGGATCCTCGTCGGCGTACGCCTCCAACACCGCGCTCGTCGGCGTTGTGCGCGACGCGATCGCCGGGGCCGGCCTGCCCGCCGACGCCGTGCAGCTCGTGCCGGGGGAGTCCCGCGACTCGGTGCGCGAGCTGATGCGCGCCCGCGGCCTGGTCGACGTCCTGATCCCGCGCGGCGGCGCGTCCCTGATCCGTACGGTCGTCGAGGAGTCCACCGTCCCCGTCATCGAGACGGGCACCGGCAACTGCCACGTCTACGTGGACGCCGAGGCCGACATCGACATGGCCGTCGAGATCCTGGTCAACTCCAAGGCGCAGCGGCCCAGCGTCTGCAATGCGGCCGAGACGCTCCTCGTCCACCAGGACATCGCCGACGCCTTCCTGCCGCGCGCCCTGGACGCGCTCGCCGGGGCGGGCGTCACGGTCCACGGCGACGAGCGGGTGCTCCCGTACGCCGAGGGGTCCAAGGCGGCCGTCGTGGCCGCCACGGAGGAGGACTGGGAGACCGAGTACCTCTCGTACGACATCGCCGCCGCCGTCGTCGACTCGCTGGACGGGGCCGTCACCCACATCCGCCGCTGGACCTCCGGGCACACCGAGGCGATCGTCACGACGTCGCAGGCCGCGGCCCGCCGCTTCACGCAGCTGGTGGACTCGACGACGGTCGCGGTGAACGCGTCCACCCGCTTCACGGACGGCGGTCAGTTCGGTTTCGGCGCCGAGATCGGCATTTCCACGCAGAAGCTGCACGCCCGCGGTCCGATGGGCCTGCCCGAGCTGACCTCGACGAAGTACATCGTGACGGGCGACGGTCACACGCGTTAGCGAACTCCTCGTTCGCACGTTCTCTGCCCAAAACGACCGTCCCGGTCTACGCTGAACGGGTGCCGGACGACGTGGGGGGCAAGCCGTTCGAGGACGGCTGGGAGCCCAACGACGACCGCGGGGGCGCGGACGAGGACTTCGCCTCCGTGGTATTCGACGAGGACTTCGTACGGGCCGCCGAGGTCCATGAGCCGACCGCCGTCGAGCGGCTGCTGGCGGCCGCCCAGGCGCACGCCGAGGCCGAGGCGGCCAGGGCGCGGGCCGGCAAGGTCCCCCCGGACGACGACCTCTACGAGGATCTCCACGACGACGGGTACGGACCCGGGTACGGCGCCCGCGAGTACGGCCACGACGGCGTGTACGGCCCGCTGGACGACGAGGACGAGTACGGCGACGGCACGGGCCCGTACGGTCGGCACGGCGGCGCCCTGCGCCCGTACCGCGGCAACGCGCGCTGGCACCGGCCCGTGGCGTGGATGCTGGCCCTCCTGATGGGCATCGGGATGGTGGCGCTCGCCTTCACCGCGGTCTACCGGGGCGCGTCGGCGGGGCGGCACGACCAGGTGCCGCTGCCCGCGACGAGCGACAACTCCCGGCCCGGCGGTCCCTCGGCCTCCGCCGAGTACTCCGCGCCGGCCGCGCCCGCGGTTCCGCGCACCACGCCCTGACCGGCGGGAACGGCCGCGAAGGAGCCGCCGGCCGAGCGGGCCGGGCCCGGGCGCCGCCCGGGTGGGAGCCGGTCACAACTTGGCACGTACCAGGGCGTTTACCTCCGCCTCCGCCGACCTACTCTGAAGGTATGGCAGGGCGCGGAGAGCCGCCGGAAGGTCCGCCCGAGGGCCTCCCCGGTGGCAGCGACGACGAGTACCGGTCCGTCGTCTTCGACGAATCGTTCGTGCGGGCTGCCCGCCTCCAGGAATTCTCCGCGCAGGAGCGGATGAACGACCACGCGGAGGCCGTGCGCAGCCGGCCCGCCCGGGCGGCATCCCGCGACGGCGGCAGCGGTGGCGGCCGCAGGGGCACGGGGGCCAAGCAGGCGCTGGCGCTCGTCCTGGTGGTCGCGCTCGCCTTCGCCATGGCGGTCTACCTGGGCGTACGCCACCCCTACCAGCCGTCGCCCGCCCCGCACGCCGGACCGCTGCGGATGTCGGTGGTGCCGCTGGCCCCGGAGAGCACGGTGCCGGGCGGAGCGCCCGCCGAGCTCTTCGAACACAGTCCGGCCGCGCGGTTCCGGACGGGCGCGGAGGGCATCGCCCTGCCGGCCGCACGGCGCACCGCACACTTCTCGGAGGGCCAGGTGCTGTCCGCCCTGACCGTCGCGAAGGACTACCTCGTCGCGTCGTCCCTCGCCCCGGACGTGCTGAAGGGCTCCACCGTCCGTCCGGTGCGCGTGCTGCTCGACCCCGGCCAGCTGACGCAGTTCGACCGCAGCTTCGACGCCCCCGCCGGTGACGGCAGGCACGCGGCCACGGGCTGGCTGGTGCGCTTCGATCCGGTGAAGGTGGCGCTCGCGGCCCCGCAGGTGCGCGTCCGGGGCGTACTGCGCGTCGAGGAGACGGAGTCCGGCCGTCTCGAAGTGACCTCCGACCACACCTTCGTGTACGCGCTGCGGCCGGCGGGGGACTCTGCCGGGCTGCCGCGGGCGGACGGCGCGTCGCTGTTCACCGTCCGCCGCGAACTGCACTTCCGCTTCGACCGCGACGACCTGCGGATGCACCGGGCCGAGCTGCTCTTCTCGTACGTCCAGGCCGGGCCCCAGGCATGCTCGGCCGACGCGGCGGACCGCCTGCGGCCCGTGCTGGCCGGGCAGCGGGCGGCGGACGACCGGGGGCCCGCCGGGACCGATCCGTACACGACGGGCCGGGCCACGACGGCGCTGTGCGGGACACTCGCGCCGAGCGCCATGCCCAGCACCCGGGACGACGGCTGATCCGGGGCGCCGCCCGGACCCGCACCCGGAAGTGGACTCGGGACCGGCCCCCGGGCCCCGGTCCCGGCCCCCCGTATGCCGGTGCTCAGCCGTCGGACGGGCTCGCCTTGCCCCCGCCGTTGAACTTGTCCCGCAGCTTGCCGCCCAGGTCCCCCGCACCGCCCGCGATGTCGCCCACGAGCTTCATCAGCGGGTCCTTGCTGGTGCGCACCGTGTCGGCGTAGTGGGAGGCGGACTCGCGGAAGGAGTCCGTGACGGACGTGTCGCCGTCCTCGTCGCGCTTCGGGTAGTGGCCGTCCATGATCCGCTGGTGGTCGCGGCTCTCGGCCCACTTCTTCAGCTCGGCGGCCCGCACCGTGGTGAACGGGTGCGAGCGCGGCAGGACGTTGAGGATCTTCAGCACGGAGTCCCGCAGGTCGCCTCCCGCTTCGTACTCCTCGGCCTGCTCCAGGAACGCGTCCACGTTCATCTCGTGCAGGTGGTTGCCGCCGGCGATCTTCATCAGGCCGCGCATCGACGCCTGGAGGTCCTGGCCGACCAGCAGGCCGGCCCGGTCGGCGGAGAGCTCCGACTTGCGGAACCACTCGCGCAGCGCCGTCACGATCGCCATGATCGCGATGTTGCCGAGCGGGATCCAGGCGACCTTGAGCGCCAGGTTCGTGAGGAACAGCAGGATCGTCCGGTAGACGGAGTGCCCGGACAGCGCGTGGCCCACCTCGTGGCCGACGACCGCCCGCATCTCCTCCTCGTCGAGCAGCTCGACCAGGCCCGTGGTGACCACGATGATCGGCTCGTCGAGACCGATGCACATGGCATTGGGCTTCGGGTCCTGCGTGACGTACATCGGAGGGACCTTCTTGAGGTCCAGGATGTAACAGGCGTCCAGCAGCATCGTGTGCAGATGCGCGAACTGGGCCTCGCTCACCCGCACCGAGTCGGAGAGGAAGAGCAGCCGCAGGCTGCGCTCGGGAAGCAGTCCGCTGAGTGCCTTGAACACGGTGTCGAAGCCGGTGAGCTTGCGCAGGGCCACCAGGGCCGAGCGGTCCGCCGGGTGTTCGTACGCCCTGGACGAGATGTCCGGGAAGCGCCGGCGATTGCGGCTCGGTACGTTCTCGTGATTGCCGTCGGTCATGGATGGCCCCCTGTCTACGAGTGTTTCCCGTCCCCCGGACGGCCCCAGCGTATGTGCTCACGTGCGCCGCGCTCGGCCGGTTCCCGGAGCCGGTCATCGCGTGAACGACTGAGTCGGCGTGAGCGTGCCCGGGCCGCCCGCATACGATGTTCGTGAAGTCTCCCCTCCGACTCCCGACTCCCGATAGGTCCTGCCGAAGATGAGCCTCCACAGCACCGCCGCCTCCCTCGTGACCCTCGCCTCCGGTGAGGGCGGCGAGCACGGCGGGAACCACGCGTCCCTCAGCCCCTACGTCACCGGCGTCGGCGCGTTCCTCGCGCTCATGCTCCTGCTGTGGATCACCACGCGCTTCAACCGGGACCGCTGAGTCGGGGCCGCGGCAGGGGGCCAGTAGGCTCTGCACGCATGGGAGAGCAGCAAGTGCCGAGCGGTCCGGGCAAGCGCCGACTCGGCGTGATGGGCGGGACGTTCGATCCGATTCACCATGGGCACCTGGTGGCCGCCAGCGAGGTGGCCGCCCAGTTCCACCTCGACGAGGTGGTGTTCGTGCCGACCGGGCAGCCGTGGCAGAAGAGCCACAAGCAGGTCTCCCCGGCCGAGGACCGCTATTTGATGACGGTCATCGCGACCGCGTCCAACCCGCAGTTCTCGGTGAGCCGGATCGACATCGACCGTGGCGGCCCGACCTACACCATCGACACGCTGCGGGACCTGCGTGAGCTGAACAGCGACTCGGACCTCTTCTTCATCACCGGCGCCGACGCGCTCGCCCAGATCCTCACCTGGCGGGACGCGGAGGAGCTGTTCTCGCTCTCCCACTTCATCGGTGTGACCCGGCCCGGTCACGACCTGACGGACGACGGTCTGCCCAAGGGGGGTGTCTCCCTGGTGGAGGTGCCGGCCCTGGCGATCTCGTCGACCGACTGCCGGGCGAGGGTCGCGGCGGGTGAGCCTGTCTGGTATCTCGTTCCGGACGGTGTGGTCCGCTACATCGACAAGCGCGAGCTGTACCACCGCTGAGCGGTCGGCCCGGCCGTACGGGGAGCACAGACAAGCAGGGAGAGGGCCACCGGTGAACGACCGACAGCACCCGTACGACCCGTACGACCCGTATGCCCAGCAGCCGGAGATCATCGGCTACGACGCGTACGGGCAGCCGGTGTACCAGCAGGCGCAGCAGTACGACGCGCAGCAGTACGACGCGCCACAGCAGCAGGGTTACGGCTACGACCCGTACGCGCAGCAGCCGCCGTACGACCCGTACGCCCAGCAGCAGGAACAGCAGCAGCAGTACGGGTACGTCGACACCGCTCAGCAGCAGTGGATCCCGCAGCAGGCCGCACCCGCCCCCGGTCCCGCGCCCGTTGCTGAGCCCGCTCATGTGCCGGACCCGGAGCCGGAGCCGGAGCCCCAGGTCGCTTCCGTGCCCCAGCAGCGCCGCCCCACGCCCGAGTACGCGACCGAGCAGTTCTCCTTCGTCGAGGAGCCGGACGAGAACTCCGAAGACGTCATCGACTGGCTGAAGTTCACCGAGAGCCGCACCGAGCGCCGCGAGGAGGCCAGGCGCCGCGGCCGCAACCGCGTCGTCGCCCTGGTTGCCGCGGTGGCCCTGGTGGTCGCGGGCGGCGTCGGCTACCTCTGGTACGCGGGAATGCTGCCCGGCCTCTCCGGCAAGCAGGACACGCCGCCCGCCGCGGCGGGCGGCCCGCAGAAGCGCGACGTGATCGTGGTGCACCTGCACACCAGGGAGGGCGCCACCTCCACCGCGCTGCTCGTGGACAACGTCACCACGAAACAGGGCACCACCGTCCTGCTCCCCAACTCGCTCGCCGTGGCGGGCGACGACGGCACCACGACCACGCTCGGCAAGTCCGTCGACGACGACGGTTCGGCGGGCACGCGCGAGGCGCTCGGTTCCGTACTGGGGACGAGGATCGGCGGCTCCTGGCGGCTCGACACCCCGTACCTGGAGAACCTCGTCGAGCTGGTCGGCAACGTGGAGGTCGACACCGACACCGATGTGCCCGACTCCAAGAAGGGCGCGTCACCCGTGGTGCGGCAGGGCAAGGGGCAGACGCTGAGCGGCCGCATGGCCGTCGCGTACGCCACCTACCGCGCGCCCGGTGAGGCCGAGGCCGAGCAGCTCCGGCGCTTCGGACAGGTCATGCAGGGCGTACTGAAGAAGATCTCGGACGACCCGCAGGCCGCGACCACCACCGTGCGCTCGCTGGCGCAGATCCTCGACCCCTCGTTGCCGGAGAAGGACCTGGGCGCCTCGCTCGCCAAGCTCGCCGGACACGCCAAGGCCGGCGACCACCGGACGGCGCAGCTGCCGGTCCAGCCCGACGGCACGCTGAGTGACTCCGACGCCGAGAGTGTGGTGAAGGACATTCTCGGCGGCTCGGTCAGCAGCCCGGAGCAGGGCGCGGCCGTGCGGGTCGGCGTCAGGAACGCCCAGGGGACCACCGGCGCCACCGAGACCGCGAGGATTGATCTGGTCAACGGCGGATACGCGTTCGTGGACGCCGGCAAGGCCGCCTCCGTGGTCACGTCGTCGCAGGTCAGCTACGGCGACGCGGCGAAGAGGGCGACGGCGGAAGAGGTGGCGAAGACGCTGGGTCTGCCGGCGGGCGCGGTGCGCAAGGGCAAGGCGGCCGCGAACGCCGACGTGACGGTCGTACTGGGCCAGGATTTCAAGGTGGAGTAATCCCGTCGGCGCTGTCGGCGGTCCGTGAGACCCTGGGGGTATCTCTGACCGCCGACGAAAGCCTGCTTGTGACCGCCACTGACCGTTCCATCGAGCTCATCAACGCCGCCGCTCAGGCGGCCGCAGACCGGCTCGCGCACGACATCATCGCGTACGACGTCAGCGATGTGCTCTCCATCACTGACGCCTTCCTGGTCGCCTCGGCGCCCAACGACCGCCAGGTCAAGTCGATCGTCGACGAGATCGAGGAGCGGCTGAACAAGGAACTCGGCGCCAAGCCCGTGCGTCGCGAGGGCGACCGCGAGGCCCGCTGGGTGCTTCTCGACTACGTCGACATCGTCGTCCACGTCCAGCACAGCGAGGAGCGCGTCTTCTACGCGCTGGAGCGCCTCTGGAAGGACTGCCCCGAGATCGCCCTGCCCGAGGACGCCGTCAAGACCCGCGGCCTGGCCGAAGAGCACGCGAAGCTGCATGCGGCCGGCGAAGTGGACGGAGACCTGAGCTGAACGCCAGCGACACCGGCAAGCGGAGCCGGGGCCGCAGGATCATCCTGTGGCGACACGGCCAGACCTCCTGGAACCTGGAGCGCCGCTTCCAGGGCAGCACGGACATCGAGCTGACCGAGACCGGCGTCGCCCAGGCGCGCCGGGCCGCGAGGCTGCTCGCCTCCCTGAAGCCGGACGCGATGATCGCGTCCGACCTCAAGCGGGCGGCGGCCACGGCCGGTGAGCTGTCGGCCCTGACCGGCCTCGACGTGACGTACGACGAGGGACTGCGCGAGACGTACGCGGGTGCCTGGCAGGGCCTGACGCACGAAGAGATCATCGGGCGGTTCGGCGAGCAGTACGCGGCGTGGAAGCGCGGCGAGCCGGTGCGGCGCGGTGGCGGCGAGCTGGAGACCGAGGTCGCCGACCGGGCGGCTCCCGTCGTACTCGCGCACGCCGACAAGCTGCCCGACAACGGCACGCTCGTCGTGGTCAGCCACGGCGGCACCATCCGTACCACCATCGGACGGCTCCTGGGCCTGGAGTCGTACCACTGGGAGGGCCTCGGCGGGCTCTCCAACTGCTGCTGGTCGGTGCTGGGCGAGGGCGCCCGCGGCTGGCGGCTGACGGAGCACAACGCCGGGACGCTCCCGGAACCGGTGCTCGGCGACGACGACTGACGGATTTCGCTTTCCGGCAGGTCGCAGGCTAAAGTTCTTCTTGTTCGCAGCGCACAGCGCGGAGAACAGCGGGGCTATAGCTCAGTTGGTAGAGCGCCTGCATGGCATGCAGGAGGTCAGGAGTTCAATTCTCCTTAGCTCCACAATCGCGACAGGATCCCGGTTCCTCCTTCAGGAGGGGCCGGGATTTCTTGTTGTGCCCGCCGTCGGTGGGCGTGGGCGACGCTGCGGCGTCCCGTCGGCGGGCAGCGACACCGACGCCAGGCTCGGCGCCATTCGGCACCCTCTTCCTGAACCGGCTGAATGAGCCGGGGCGCGCGCATACGCCGATGCACTGTGGGTATGCGCCCTTGCGTCGGCTGCCGCGTCGATCTTTCGGTGCTGCGGCGGTCCTCCTGTGCCCACGTCACTGACCCCCTTGCGGAGCCATGGCAGAATCGGACGGCCGGAGGGGGACGACGGTCTGACGGGGAGGGAGAGCGCGATGCCCGTGAGCATCCTCGATGCGGTCAGTGCTCTGCCCGGCAGCGACAACGGAGGTATCGCGTACGTGTGCACGGCCTGCCGCCACAGCTGGAACTGAGTGATGGGCGCACACAGGCGGAAATGCGACTGGTGCGGCAGTGGCACGCCCATCGTCAGGGACATGGAACCGGTCAACGCCGACTACCAGTACTGGTGCGAGGAATGCGCCCGGGCGCTGATCATAAAAGGCGACCCCATCGAGACGTACCGCGAACTCGAGGGTGAGCCGATCTACGGCCGGCTGCTCGACGAGCACTGCACGCTCAAGCGTTTCTACTCCTTCGCCACAGCGTGAGCGCAGCACCGGGCACATCTGGGCAGAACGGGCGCGTGGGTAAAGGATTTGGTGGAGCGCCGGGGGACCGGTAATGTTGGCGGAGCCGCCGGGGAAGCCCGGGAAGCGGCAGAACGCACGGGGCTATAGCTCAGTTGGTAGAGCGCCTGCATGGCATGCAGGAGGTCAGGAGTTCAATTCTCCTTAGCTCCACAGAAAGAAGATCCCGTCCGGTCGAATCGACCGGGCGGGATCTTCTCTTTCCAGTGGGCCGGCCGGCTCAGCCCCGGCCGTTGCCCAGGGCCTTTCTGCCGCCACCCGGCAGCGCGGGCCGCTCCGGCCGTTCGGGGGCCTCCCGCTCGATGCGCAGCGCCAGCGCGGGGCAGCGGCGCACGGCGCGCTGGGCGGCCCCCTGGAGGTGCACCGGAACCGACGCGTCCGCGAGGGTCGGATAGCCGTCGGGGCCGAGCCGGATCAGTTCCGGGACGATGTCGGCGCACAGCCCGTGGCCCTTGCACAGCGTCCAGTCCACCGCGAACTTCTCGCCGCTCGGGATGCCCTCCTCCTCGTGACCGGGGCCCGGCAGCGGCAGCACGCCCAGCGTCTCCCGGCCGCAGCCGCCGCCCAGGACGTGCGCCGCCAGGTCGTCGGTGAAGGCGTTGAGGGTGGAGACGAAGAAGCGCACCGAACCGTCGGGGTGCTTGCACGCGCCCCGGCCCTTCACGGCCCGCGTCACTTCGCGCAGGGCCTCCAGCGCGGCCTGACCGCCGCCGTTGAGTACGTCGGAGAGGCCGCCGGCGGCGGCGGGCAGGCCCAGCCGGCAGGGGCCGCACTGGCCCGCCGTCTCCGCCGCCAGCCAGTTCGCGACGCGCAGCGACTCGCCCAGCGGGCAGGTCTCCGGGCCGATCGGGAGGATCGCGCCCGCGCCGAGCGCGCCGCCGAGGGAGGCGAGGGACTCGCGGGAGATCACGGCGTCGTGCGCGGCGACCGCGTCGATCCAGTTGCCGTGGTAACCACCCGTCAGCACGCCCTGGGGCAGCGGCGGGGCGCCGGCCATCTGGAGGACGTAACGCAGCGGCACTCCGGTGGGCACCTCGACCACCATGGGGCGCGAGACCGCGCCGGAAAGGGTGAGCATGACCGTGCCCGGCTCGTCCATCAGGCCGGTGTGGCCGTAGCGGCGGGCACCGGTGCGGGCGGCGACGGCGAGCTGCGCGAAGGTCTCCGTGTTGGACAGCAGGGTGGGAGCGCCCCCCACCCCTGCCTCGGAGGCGCGCTCGCGGCGGCCGGGCGGCAGGGCCGGGCCGCCGTTCGCGGCGCGGATGAGGGAGGACGCTTCGCCGGAGACCATGCGCTCGGGGGTGCGTACGATCCGCGCGCGCAACTGCTGACCGCGCCGGTCGGACAGGCCGCGTTCGGCGAAGGCGGCGCGGACGGAGGCCTCGGTCGAGTTGCGGGTGACGCCGACGACCAGGGTGCGGGCGCCGAGCGCCTCGGCCGCGAGCAGGGCGCCGTCGAGCGCGAGGTGCGGGGCGCGGTTGAGCAGGACGGTGTCCTTGCGGCAGGCGGGCTCGCCCTCGCTGCCGTTGATGACGACCACGGGCCGCACGCCGCGCCGGATGGAGGCCTGCGCGACCGCCCGCAGTTTCCTGCCGAAGGGGAAGCCGGCGCCGCCGCGGCCGCGCAGCGAGATGTGGTCGGCGAGTTCGGCCAGGCGTTCTCCGGCCATCGGCTCCAGCGGGCCGTGCACTTTCAGGTGCATACCGAGGTCGAGGCGCTCGACCAGGTCGAAGCCGGCCGTCAGCTGGGGAAGGCCGACCACGCGTACCTCGGGGACGTCGGGAAGGGGGACGTTCAACGTCGGTCTCCTGCGGGTGCGTGCCAGGGTTCTCCGGCGGCGGGCCGGTAGAGCGGACCCGGCGCGGGTTCGGTGCCGTCGTGGGGGCGGGGGTGGGAGAGCGGTCCGGCGGGCGCCCAGGGGGCGTGCGCGGGGCGTTCGGGGACGTTCCCGGAGAGGCCGGGGGCGGGGGCGGCTCCCGGACCGTACGCCGCGCGGTCCGGGTCGTACGGCGGGCGGGCGGCCTGTGCGGGGGGAGGGGGCGACGGGGTCGGCCAGCGGGGCGGGGGCGGCGCCGTCTGGAGGGGGATCTCCTCGGTCGGGGGAAGGCGCTGCGCCAGGGGGATCTGTTCGGTGGGGGCCGAATCGGCGGAGGCGGCCGCGGCGGATACGGCGCGGTACGCCGCCGATATGCCGGTGTCCGGCGCCGCACGGAGCCCGTCGGGGGAGCGCCCGGCCTCGTACAGCGGTGGGGCGGGGGCCGCCGGCCGCTGGTGCTGCGGCTGCGGCTGCGGCGGTGCGAAACCGCCGCCCGGCAGCGGGGAGAGCGTGGCGTCACGGGGCGCCGGACCGGGCGCCCCGGCCAGGGACCCGGACGTGGCCAGGGCCACGATCCGTTCGGCGGCGGCCCGCTTGAGCGGGGGCGGGAGCAGGCGCAACGAGAGGACCGTCGCGACCGCCGCAAGGGACAGGGTGTACATCGTGACGACCCAGCCGGCGGCGGGCCGGCCCGCGAACAGGCCGTGCACCAGGGCCGATCCCCAGGCCGGGTAGGAGAGCATGTGCAGCGCCCGCCAGCGGCCGGCGATGCGTCCCGGGGTGGCGAACGCGCTGCGCAGCGCTCCGGTCGAAGCCGCGACGACCATGAGGAACCCGGCGAGGGAGCCGAACCCGATGAGGCCGGCCGTACCGCTGACTCCGAGGCCGAAGGGGACCAGGGCTCCGAGGAGCGCCACGTGCCCCAGCGAGACCTTGACCGAAACGTGCAGCAGCAGGAAACCGAGGGAGGCGACCGCGGTGGCCCGGTGGACGGCCTGGGCGAGAAGGCGGTGGCGCGGCCGGAGCAGCAGCCGGTCGGTGGCCAGCAGGCCCCAGGCGACGGCGGCGGTCAGGGAGACCAGTGAGAGGACGCCGGTGGTGAAGTCGAGCGCGGCCCGCAGACTGTCGCTGCCGGCCGTGGCGAGCAGGGGTATGAGAATCAGCGCGGCGGCGGTCAGACCCCCTTGGGCGGGGCGGCTCAGTGCGGGGAGAGCGGGGGAGGAGCGGGTCTTTCGACGAGAGGCCGGACGGGGGTCCGGGCGAGGGGCCGGGCGAGAACCCGGATGGGAGTGCGGATGAGAGTGCGGATGAGGGTTCATGGGGGCGACTCCGAATGCTTCGGCAAAGTGGTCCCGTTGCCGCATGCTAGGTCGCTCCATACTGGGCAGTACGGCGTTTGGAGGTTTAGCGCGCGGGCTGTGGGAAAACTTGCTCGGACGTTGCCCCGGATAAGGGCGATACGCGGAGTAACCCCGGTGGCGAGGGGCGCCCGGTCCGCCGGGTGGATGCTCGATGCGGCCGTCCCGGGCCCTGCGGTACCCTGACGCCATGCGTGCCGTACGCCTTCTGCTTAGCGAGCCGCGCTGATCAGTCCCGACGGATGGAAGATCCGGTCGGAATCGGCGCGGCGTCCCCTCCTGTGCGAGGGGATTTTTCATTCCCGGATGTCCCAGCGTGCATGTCCGTGAATGTCACAGCCTGAATGTCGCAGCCGCTGGCAGAGACGATTGATGGAGCTTTGAGGATCATGAGCGAGACGAATTCTGCTGCCGAGGTGGCAGCACCGCACCGCTATACGGCCGCGATGGCCGCTGACATCGAGGCACGCTGGCAGGATTTCTGGGACGCGGAGGGCACGTACGAGGCGCCGAATCCCAGCGGCGACCTGGCAGGCGACGCGGCGCTGGCCGCCAAGCCGAAGAAGTTCATCATGGACATGTTCCCGTACCCCTCGGGTGCGGGTCTGCACGTCGGCCACCCGCTCGGCTACATCGCGACCGACGTCTTCGCCCGCCACCAGCGCATGACCGGCCACAACGTCCTGCACACGCTGGGCTTCGACGCCTTCGGCCTGCCCGCCGAGCAGCACGCGGTCGCCACCGGCACGCACCCCCGGGTGTCGACCGAGGCCGCCATGGACAACATGAAGCAGCAGCTGCGCCGGCTGGGCCTGGGCCACGACAAGCGCCGGTCCATCGCGACGATCGACCCGGACTACTACAAGTGGACCCAGTGGATCTTCCTGCAGATCTTCAACTCCTGGTACGACGCGGAGGCCGGCCGGGCGCGGCCCGTCGCCGAGTTGGTGGCGCAGTTCGAGAGCGGGGAGCGCGCGACGCCGGACGCGCGCCCCTGGGGTGAGCTGAGCGCCGCCGAACGCGCCGACGTCCTGAGCGAGTACCGCCTGGCGTACGCCTCCGAGGCGCCCGTGAACTGGGCCCCGGGCCTGGGCACCGTACTGGCCAACGAGGAAGTCACCGCCGACGGCCGCTCCGAGCGCGGGAACTTCCCCGTCTTCAAGGCCAAGCTGCGCCAGTGGAACATGCGCATCACCGCCTACTCGGACCGCCTGCTGGACGACCTGGACGGCCTGGACTGGCCCGAGGCGATCAAGCTGCAGCAGCGCAACTGGATCGGACGGAGCGAGGGCGCGCGCGTCGACTTCCCGGTCGACGACCACGCGATCACCGTCTTCACCACCCGCCAGGACACGCTGTTCGGCGCGACCTACATGGTGCTGGCGCCCGAGCACGAGCTGGTCGAGAAGATCGTTCCGGCCTCCTGGCCCGAGGGCACGCACGACGTGTGGACCGGCGGCCACGCCACCCCGGCCGAGGCCGTCGCGGCGTACCGCGCGCAGGCCGCCTCGAAGTCCGACGTCGAGCGGCAGGCCGAGGCCAAGGACAAGACCGGCGTCTTCACCGGCGCGTACGCCGTCAACCCGGTCAGCGGCGAGCAGGTGCCCGTCTTCATCGCCGACTACGTGCTGATGGGCTACGGCACCGGCGCGATCATGGCCGTACCGGCGCACGACTCCCGCGACTTCGCGTTCGCGCGCGCCTTCGAGCTGCCGATGCGCTGCGTCGTCGAGCCGTCGGACGGCCGGGGCACGGACCCGGCCCAGTGGGACGACGCGTTCTCCTCGTACGACGCGAAGATCGTGAACTCGTCGAGCGGGGACATCTCGCTGGACGGGCTGGGCGTCGTCGACGCCAAGGCGAAGATCACCGAGTGGCTGGCCGCCCGGGGCATCGGCGAGGGCACCGTCAACTACCGTCTGCGCGACTGGCTGTTCAGCCGTCAGCGCTACTGGGGCGAGCCCTTCCCGATCGTCTACGACGAGGACGGCATCGCCCACCCGCTGCCCGAGTCGATGCTGCCGCTGGAGCTGCCGGAGGTCGAGGACTACTCGCCGCGCACCTTCGACCCGGACGACGCGGACACCGAGCCGGAGACGCCGCTGTCGCGCAACGAGGACTGGGTGAACGTCACCCTGGACCTGGGCGACGGCCCGAAGAAGTACCGGCGCGAGACCAACACCATGCCCAACTGGGCCGGTTCCTGCTGGTACGAGCTGCGCTACCTGGACCCGCACAACAGCGAGAAGCTGGTCGATCCCGAGATCGAGCGGTACTGGATGGGACCGCGCGAGGGGCAGCCGCACGGCGGTGTCGACCTGTACGTCGGCGGCGCCGAGCACGCCGTACTGCACCTGCTGTACGCGCGGTTCTGGTCCAAGGTGCTGTTCGACCTGGGGCACGTCTCCTCGTCCGAGCCGTTCCACAAGCTCTACAACCAGGGCATGATCCAGGCCTTCGTCTACCGGGACTCGCGCGGCATCGCGGTGCCGGCGGCCGAGGTCGAGGAGCGCGACGGCGCGTTCTGGTACCAGGGCGAGAAGGTCAGCCGCGTCCTGGGCAAGATGGGCAAGTCCCTGAAGAACGCCGTCACCCCGGAGAAGATCGCCGCCGAGTACGGCGCGGACACGCTGCGGCTGTACGAGATGGCGATGGGCCCGCTGGACGTGTCGCGGCCGTGGGACACGCGCGCGGTGGTCGGCCAGTACCGGCTGCTGCAGAGGCTGTGGCGCAACGTCGTCGACGAGACGACGGGCGAGGCCACGGTCGTCGACGCCGAGCCCGACGAGGACACGCTGCGCGCCCTGCACAAGGCGATCGACGGCGTCGGCAAGGACATGGCGGGGATGCGCTTCAACACCGCCATCGCCAAGGTCACCGAGCTGAACAACCACCTGACGAAGACGGGCGGGCCGGTGTCGCGGTCGGTCGCCGAGCGGCTGGTGCTGCTGATCGCGCCGCTGGCCCCGCACGTCGCCGAGGAGCTGTGGCGCAAGCTGGGACACACGGATTCCGTGGTGTACCAGGACTTCCCGGTCGCCGATCCGGCGTACGTCGTGGACGAGACCGTGACGTGCGTGGTGCAGGTCAAGGGCAAGGTCAAGGCGCGGCTGGAGATCTCGCCGGCGATCGGTGACGAGGAGCTGGAGAAGCTGGCGCTGGCGGACCCGGCGGTGGTCGCGGCGCTGGGCGGAGCCGGTATCCGCAAGGTGATCGTGCGGGCGCCGAAGCTGGTCAACATCGTTCCCGCGTAACGCGGGGTGCGGCGGTAGGTGCTTTCCCCTACGGGCAGGTTGGGGGTTCCGGCGGAACCCTCAGCCTGCCCGCTCCGTTTACGGTGGAGAGACCACACAAGCCGAGTGGCCGAGTGGACCGACAACGGAGGGGCGCTCATGGAAGCCGGCACCGTCATCATGATCCTGGCGTTGCTCTTTGTGGCGTTCGTGGCGGCGGGGGTGTACGTGGGCGTGAAGGCGGTCGGTGCGGCCAAGCGCGGCGTGGACCGCACGATCACGCAGGCGCGGCGCAGCGTCGAGGACACCACCCTGCGGGCGAAGAGCTTCGGGCAGGTGGGCGTTGCCGGGGAGCTGGCCCAGCTGAGGCTCTCGCTGCGTACGTCGATGAGGGCCACCCAGGAGGCGCTGCAGGCGGGCGTCACGGAGGACGCCTCGCTGTCGGAGTCGATCGGCCTGTTCGAACGGCTGAGCGGGCACGGGCGCGAACTGGACGACGACCTGAAGCGGCTGGAGCGCGAGCCGGACAAGGCGCGGGTCGCGGAGCGGCTGCCGGACCTGCGTGAGCGTACGGAACGGGTGACACACGCGGCGGACTCGCTGCGGTGGGCGGCGCGGGACCGGGCGCAGCGGTTCGCGGACGACGACCTCGCGTCGCTGAGCGCGCAGATCGAGGTGGAGTCGGGGGCGCTGCGGCACTGGGCCACGTCCCCGGACGCGGACACGTCCCCCGCAGCGGACGCGGCGGGCGGGACCGCTCGGACGGCTGACGGGGCGACCGGCGGGGAGGGCGCGGCGGGCCGGTCCGCCGCCGGGCCGGAGGCGATCACGGCGCGTGACCCTCAGCGGCAGACCACCTACCCGTGGCAGAAGACGGCCCGTCCCGAGGGCACCGTCTGAGACGGCCCGACCCTCCTGAACGGACCTGAACGGACCGGAACGGATCATTGAGCGGGGCCGGACTGCCGCCGGGCGCCCCCGCCGGGTAACCTCCCGCTCATGTCCCGCCATGTCGCGATCGTCACCGATTCAACGGCCTACCTGCCGCAGCAGACGATGGAGCGGCACGGCATCACCGCGGTGCCGCTGACCGTCGTCATCGGCGACCGGGCCTATGAGGAGGGCACCGAGATCTCGGCCCGCTCGCTGGCCCTGGCGCTCCAGAAACGCCGGTCCGTGACGACGTCGAGGCCGAGCCCCGAGGTCTTCGCCGCGGCCTACCGCGCGGCTGCGGAGGCCGGCGCGACCGGGATCGTGTCGCTGCACCTGTCCTCCGAGTTCTCCGGCACGTACGACGCGGCCGTGCTCGCCGCGCAGGGCGCCCCGGTGCCGGTGCGGGTGGTGGACACCGGGATGGTCGCGATGGCTCTGGGCTTCTGCGCCCTGTCGGCGGCGGAGGCCGCCGACGCCGGCGGCACGGTGGACGAGGCGGTGGCCGCGGCGGAGAAGCGTGCGGCGGGCACGTCGGCGTACTTCTACGTGGACACGCTGGACTACCTGCGCCGCGGCGGCCGCATCGGCGCGGCGCAGGCGCTGCTGGGGTCGGCTCTCGCCGTGAAGCCGCTGCTGGAACTGGACGGCGGCCGTATCGAGATGCTGGAGAAGGTGCGTACGGCGTCCAAGGCGATCGCCCGGCTGGAGGAGATCGTGGCCGAGCGGGCACAGGCGCGCCGTGTGGACGTCGCGGTGCACCACCTGGCGGCCCCCGAGCGGGCCGAACGGCTGGCGGGGCGGCTGCGTGACCGGCTCCCCGGGCTGGTGGAGCTGCACGTCAGCGAGGTGGGAGCGGTGATCGGCGCGCATACGGGGCCCGGGCTGCTGGGGGTCGTGGTCTCGCCCCACTGACCTTCCCTCCGCGGTTCCGTGAGGCCGTGGTCCCGTGGGCTGCGGCCTTGTGAGCTTGTGAGACTGTGGCCCGTGAGCCGTGAGCCGTGAGCCGTGATCCGTGGTCCTGCGGAGTGGCCGGGATATCCACAACCGGCGAGTTCTCCACGGGAATCGTCCATGATCGGCGGCGTCGGACGGATGTGCCTACTGTCTCGTGGCATGGCTCTCCGATCACACTCCGCAACCAGTGGACCGGGTCGCGCTCCGGCCTCCGACCCCCGGTCGTCCGACGCCCGCTCGTCCGACATCCGGGCGCGCCACGGGCACGGCCGCGGCGGGCGCCGCTTGCGCCGCCGGGTACCTGAATCCGTCCGGTCCACGGCGCTGCGCCGCCGCGCGGAGGTGCTCCTGGCGCCCGTACCGCGACCCGTGCGGCCCGTGCGGCCCGTGCGCCACGGCCTCGGACCGCCCGGGCCGGAACCGCTCGTCCGGCAGGGCGGAGGCCCGGTGGCGACGGGTGTCCCGGCCCCGCGCCCGTCCGCACCCACTCATCCGCCCACACATCAGCCCACGAACCCGTCCTTGCCCACGCACCCGTCCGCGCCCGCCACCGGGGCGGGCGATGAGGCTTCAGCGCCGGACGGCGAGGCCGCCGGTGGCGGGGGCGTGGGGCGGGTCCGGTCGGCTGTGCGGGAGCGGCTGCCCGTCTGGGTGCAGTCGCGGTGCGGACTCGAACCCAGGACGCTGGCCGCGCTGGCCGTTGTTCTTGTCGTGGCAGCTGTCTTCGCCGCCCAGCACTTCTGGGCCGGGCGGCCACAGCCCGTACAGCCCCCGGAGATCGTGGGCGAAGGAGCGGCCGCAGCGCGGCCGGAACCGTCACCGTCGCCGGGGCCGCCCCCGACGGTGGCCGCCGACGGGCCGGGGCCGGGCGAGGGGCGCATCGTCATCGACGTCAGCGGCAAAGTACGGCGGCCGGGCATCCACCGGCTGCCGGCCGGATCGCGGGTCGCCGACGCGCTGCGGGCCGCAGGCGGGGTCAAGGCGGGCGCGGACACCGCGGGGCTCAACCGCGCGCGCCTGCTCATGGACGGCGAGCAGGTGGTGGTGGGAGTGCCCGCGCCGGCCGGGGCCGCCGGGCCGGCGGCCGGCGGTGGCGCTCCGGTGTCCGGTCAGGCAGCGGCTCCGATCGGCCTCGGCTCCGCCACCGCCGAGCAGTTGGAGACGCTGCCCGGAGTGGGGCCGGTGCTGGCGCAGCACATCATCGACTACCGGACCGAGCACGGCGGGTTCCGCTCCGTCGACGAGCTTCGCGAGGTGAAGGGGATCGGCGACCGCCGGTTCGCGGACCTCCGGCCGCTCGTACGGCCATGACCCGCCCGGCGGTTCACGCCGCGTCCGGGCACCGGCTGGGCGCGTCCGACCCCTGGCAGGAAGGGCCTGCGGATCTGCGGCTGGTGCCGCCCGCGCTGGCCGCGTGGGTGGCGGCCGCCGTGGCGGTGGGGGTCTCGGGACGCTGGGCAGCCGGATTCGCGGTGGGGTGCGTGGTCGTGGCGGCCGGACTGCTGGTGGTCCGGGCGGCGCGGGAGGAGCGCGGCGCCGGGATGCGGCGCGGGCTGAGCGTCACGGCCGTCGCTGCCGTCCTGCTGTGCGCGGCGGCGGGGGCCGCCTCGGGCGGGTTGCACGCGGCCGACCTCCACCGGGGCCCCGTGCCGGCCCTGGCGCACCAGTACGCGCAGGTCACGGTGGAACTGACGGTCACCTCGGACGCGCGTACGACCCGGCCCCGGGTGCGCGGCGACCACACGATGCCGAGGTCGGTCGTACTCGACGCCGACATCACCCGCGTCACCCGCGCCGCAGGACCGGACCGGGCGGCGGCGACCGTGCGTACGCCGGTCCTGGTGGTCGCACCGGCCCGGGGCCCGGCGTCCCGGTGGCAGCGGCTGCTGCCGTCCACCGGGCTGCGGCTCACGGCGCGGCTCGCGCCCCCGACGGGCGGCGGGGACCGCATCGCCGCGGTGCTGCGCGTACCGGACGGCAGGTTCCCGGAGACCGTACGCCCGCCGACCGCCGTACAGCGCACCGCCGGTGGACTCAGGGCCGGACTGCGCGAGGCGACCGAGGACCTCGCCCCGGACGCGCGGGCGCTCCTGCCGGGTCTGGTCGTCGGCGACACCTCCAGGGTGCGGCCCGAGCTGCACGAGGCCTTCGAGGCCACCGACCTCACGCATCTTCTCGCCGTGTCCGGAAGCAACCTCACGATCGTTCTGATCCTGCTGATCGGCCCGCCCGGCAAGGCCCTGCGCGCCGAACGGGGAGGGCTCGCCCCGCGTCTCGGCATCTCCCTGCGGGCGACCGCGCTGCTCGGCGGGGTGCTCACGCTCGCCTTCGTCGTGGTGTGCAGGCCCGAGCCGAGCGTGCTGCGGGCCGCGGCCTGCGGGCTCATCACACTGCTCGCGATCGGCACGGGGCGCCGCAGGCAGCTGATCCCCGCCCTCGCCGCCGCCGTCCTGCTGCTCGTGCTGTACGACCCGTGGCTGGCCCGCAGCTACGGGTTCCTGCTCTCCGTACTGGCCACGGGCGCCCTCCTCACCATCGGCCCGCGCTGGAGCGCCGCGCTGCAACGGCACGGCATGCCGCCCAGGCTCGCGGAGGTGCTGGCCGCGGCCGCGGCGGCCCAGGCGGTGTGCGCGCCCGTCGTCGCGATGATGGCGGCCAGGGTGAGCCTGGTGGCGATCCCCTGCAATCTGCTCGCCGAGTTCGCGGTGGCCCCCGCGACGGTGCTTGGATTCGCGGCCCTGGCGGTGGCCCCGGTGGCGATGCCCGCCGCCGAGCTGCTGGCCCGGTGCGCCGCCTGGCCGGCCGGGTGGATCGCCTCCGTCGCCCGCACCGGGGCCGCGCTTCCCGGCGCGGAGGCCGACTGGCCGGACGGCTGGCGCGGCGGGCTGCTGCTGGCGGCCGTGACCGTCGTCGCCGTGTTCGCCGCCCGCCGGATCCCGCGCCACCCGTGGCTGAGCGCGGGCCTCGCGCTGCTCCTGGTGCTCGCGATCCTGCGGCCCGTGCCACTCACCAGGATCGTCACCGGCTGGCCGCCGCCGGGCTGGAAGTTCGCGATGTGCGACATCGGGCAGGGAGACGCCTCCGTCCTGGCGGCGGGCGAAGGGGCGGCCGTGGTCGTGGACGCGGGACCGGACCCGCAGCGCGTCGACCGCTGCCTGCGCGCACTCGGCGTCACCCGTGTCCCGCTCGTCCTGCTCACCCACTTCCACGCGGACCACGTGGCGGGACTGCCGGGTGTGCTGCGCGGCCGGTCGGTGGGCGAGATCCGGACGACGACCCTCCAGGAGCCCTGGGAACAGAGCGCATTCGTCCGCAGGACGGCCGCCGCCGCAGGGGTGCCGCTCCTCCTCACCGGCCCGGGGGAGCGGCGCCGGGTCGGACCGCTGTCCTGGCGGACGCTGTGGCCGCAGCCCTTCCCGGCCCTTGTCCCGGAAGAGCCGAACGACGCCAGCGTCACACTCCTCGCCCGCTCCGGCGACCTCACCCTGCTCCTCCTGGGCGACCTCGAACCCCCTGCCCAGCAAGGTCTGCTGAGGGCCCATCCGGAACTTCCGCCGGTGGACGTCCTGAAAGTCGCCCACCACGGCTCGTCCTACCAGGACCCCGCCCTGCTCGCCCGTGTCCGTCCCCGGCTCGCCCTGGTCTCCTGCGGCCGCGACAACCCGTACGGCCACCCTTCACCCCGTACGCTCACCGCGCTCCGCACCGGCGGCGCCGCGGTGCTGCGCACGGACACCGACGGGTCGATCGCGGTGACCGGCTCGGGCCCCGGCCTGCGCGCGGTGCCGACGGGCCCGGACGCCATATAGGGGTCCATGTCGTGCCCGGTGCGTCCGCGGGCCTTTTCCGCCCCGCCCGCCCCTCTTTCCGGGCGCCCTCCCTCGCCGGACACGTGTCAGACGAGCCAGCGGCCCTCGCGCATCAGTACACGCTCGGCCAGCTCGTTCTCCTCGCGCCATGCCTTCACCGCACGGGGCGTGATGCGGAAGTAGAGCCAGGTCTTCCGGTTGCGCGGGTCCCAGCCGCTCAGCTTCGCGGCGAAGGCGTCGGCCGACTCCGGCGCCAGCTCCGTCCCCTCCACCGGTTCGGCGGTGCCTTCGATGTGGACCACGTCCCTGGTGTGCCCGAGGGTGACCCGCACCTCTCCGGCGGGGGTCAGGTTGCGTGCCGTGGGGTTCGTCCGGCGGGTGCACATCAGCAGCGTGCCGCGATCCCAGACGAAGGACAGGGGGACGAGGCAGGGCTCACCGTCGGCCGACGCCGTGGCCACCCACATGTCGTCGTCCTGCGACAGCCGGTCCAGTACGTCCTGCTTGCGCTGTTCCCGGCTGCGCGCCGGCTCCGTGGTCGTCATCCCCGTACGGTATCGACGGCCCGCTCCCGCCCGCCTCGGCCGACGGACCCAGGACCAGCGGCCCATGACATACGGGAACGTCCCGGGCGAGACTTCAGTCATGGACGCCACACCTGACACGGACACGGGTACAGACACGGGTACGGACACCAGCCCCCCGGACACCGACGCCTACCTCCGCCGCATCGGAGCCGCCCGCCCCGCGCGCCCCGACGCCGGGGCCCTGCGCGATCTTCACGTCCGGCACCTGCGGACCGTCCCCTTCGAGAACCTGTCCATCCACCTCCGCGAGGACATCGTGCTCCGGGCCGAGCCGCTGCTCGCCAAGGTCGTGACGGCCCGCCGCGGCGGTTTCTGTTACGAGCTGAACGGTGCCTTCACCGAGTTGCTGCGTGCCCTCGGCTTCCGCGTGACCCTGCTCCAGGCCCGCGTCTTCGGCGCGGACGGTGTCCTCGGCATCCCGTACGACCATCTCGCCCTGCGCGTCGAGACCGACGACGCCACCGGGCCCTGGCTCGCCGACGTCGGCTTCGGCGACCACAGCCACCACCCCCTGGCACTCGACGGGCGCGGCGACCAGCGGGACCCCGGCGGTACGTTCCGGATCACCGAGGCGCCCGAGGGCGATCTCGACGTACTGCGGGACGGCAAGCCGCAGTACCGCCTCGACCAGCGCCCGCGCGTCCTGGCCGACTTCGAGGCCGGCGCCTGGTGGCACCGCACCTCACCCGCGTCCCCCTTCGTGCGCTCCCTCGTCTGCTCCCGCCTCACCGCCGACGGCCGGGGCCGGGTCACCATCAGCGGCGGCAAGGACGGCGTCCGGCTCGTGACGACCGTGGACGGCGAGCGCACCGAGCTGCCCCTGGCCACCGGAGCCGAGACCCTCGCCGCCTACCGCGACCACTTCGGCATCACCCTCGACCGCGCCCCCCGGCCGGCCGGAACGGGCAACGGCGCCCCGGGCCTCTGACGGCAACCGCGCCGAGGAGCCCGGGAGAGAGCAGGGAACGGAGGACGGAGCAAAGAGCGGAGGACAGGGAGCAGAGGGACAGGGAGCCAGGGGACAGGGAGCGGGGCTAGGGGCGCTCCAGCCACCCTTCGTACTCGCCGGCCAGCGCGTGCAGCTCCCCGACGTCGAGCCTGCCGTCCGGGTCCTCCACCACGACCAGCCACTGCGCGTCCTCGGCATCGTCCTCGCCGGCCAGCGCGTCCCGTACGAGCTGCGGTTCCTCAACGGCTCCGAAGCGCTCGCAGACCTCCACGGCCACCTCCTCCGCGGCATCGCGGTCGGGCAGCACCAGTACGTGTCTCACATCGCTCACCTGCCCATTCTCCAATACGGACAGGGCTGTCAGTGGGTCATGGGATGCTGGACCACGATGGCCACCAGGAAGAATTCGACCGACGACCCGCTCGCCCCCGTCACCCTCGCCGTGGGGCAGGAGGACCTGCTGCTCGACCGCGCCGTGCAGCAGGTGGTGGCGGCCGCCCGCGCCGCCGACGCCGACACCGATGTACGCGACCTCACGCCCGACCAGCTCCAGCCCGGCACCCTCGCCGAGCTGACGAGCCCCTCGCTCTTCGCCGAGCGCAAGGTCGTCGTCGTGCGCGGCGCGCAGGACCTCTCCGCCGACACGGTCAAGGACGTGAAGTCCTACCTCGAAGCCCCCGCCGAGGAGATCACGCTCGTACTGCTCCACGCGGGCGGAGCCAAGGGCAAGGGGCTGCTCGACGCCGCCCGCAAGGCAGGGGCCCGCGAGGTCGCCTGCCCCAAGACCACCAAGGCCGCCGAGCGCCTGTCGTTCGTACGGTCCGAATTCCGCACGCTGGGCCGCTCCGCGACCCCCGAGGCGGGCCAGGCCCTGGTCGACTCCATCGGCAGCGACCTGCGCGAGCTGGCCAGCGCCGTGGCGCAGCTCGTCGCCGACGTCGAGGGGACGATCGACGAGGCCGTCGTCGGGCGGTACTACACGGGCCGCGCCGAGGCCTCCAGTTTCACGGTCGCCGACCGCGCCGTGGAGGGCCGGGCGGCCGAGGCCCTGGAGGCCCTGCGCTGGTCCCTGTCCACCGGCGTCGCCCCCGTCCTGATCACCAGCGCCCTCGCCCAGGGCGTACGGGCCATCGGCAAGCTGTCCTCCGCCCGGGGCGGCCGCCCCGCCGACCTCGCCCGCGAGCTCGGCATGCCCCCGTGGAAGATCGACCGGGTACGGCAGCAGATGCGCGGCTGGACGCCGGACGGCGTGGCCCTCGCGCTGCGGGCCGTCGCCGAGGCCGACGCCGGCGTCAAGGGCGGTGGCGACGATCCGGAGTACGCGCTGGAGAAGGCGGTCGTCACCGTCGCCCGCGCCGCCCGCCACAGATAGGCGGCGCAACAGCGGCTCAGCAGCACGAAGGCCCCGGCCGCCGTCCTCGTGAGGAGGACGGGCGGCCGGGGCCTTCGTGTGAAGCCCTGAAGCCTGTCAAAGCTTTGATGCGCCGCACCCGCGTGGCGAACGCAGGCCGCGTGCGGCGCGAGGTTGCCGGATCAGGAGCGGAAGAGAGGGCCCGCTGAGTCCCTACCGGCGATCGTGCGGGTCGTACAAGCGAATGCTCAGCCCTGCAGGGAGGCAACCTTGTGCGCCAGCGCCGACTTCTTGTTGGCGGCGGCGTTCTTGTGGATGACTCCCTTGGAGACTGCCTTGTCGAGCTTGCGGGAGGCCTCGCGGACGGCCACGGTGGCCTTCTCGAGGTCACCGGCGGTGACAGCCTCACGGGCCTTGCGGATCGACGTCTTGAGCGCAGACTTGACGGCCTTGTTGCGCAGGCGCGCCTTCTCGTTCGTCTTGTTCCGCTTGATCTGGGACTTGATGTTCGCCACGAAAGAGCCTCTACAGGTTCGTTGGATCTTCGATGAGCGTCCCGCCGCTCAGAAGGCTGCGAGACACAGCTGCTCAGCGTACCAGCGGCCCGCCGGGCGGCCCAAACCGAGGCCCGCCCGCCGTCCGTGGGACCATGGAAGCTACGTATCGATCCAACATCGCCCCGAGACGAGACCCTGCGTGCCCGCGACTCCTACCAACGTGCCCGAGCCGAGCCGTACCGACCCGGCGCTGATCCGCAACTTCTGCATCATCGCGCACATCGACCACGGCAAGTCCACGCTCGCCGACCGGATGCTCCAGCTGACCGGTGTCGTCGACCAGCGGCAGATGCGTGCTCAGTATCTCGACCGGATGGACATCGAGCGCGAGCGCGGCATCACGATCAAGTCCCAGGCGGTCCGGCTGCCCTGGGCGCCCACCGAGGGTCCGGACGTGGCCAGGACCCACATCCTGAACATGATCGACACTCCGGGCCACGTGGACTTCACGTACGAGGTCTCGCGCTCGCTCGCCGCGTGCGAGGGCACGGTGCTGCTCGTCGACGCCGCCCAGGGCATCGAGGCGCAGACCCTCGCCAACCTCTACCTGGCGATGGAGAACAACCTCACCATCGTCCCGGTGCTCAACAAGATCGACCTGCCGGCCGCCCAGCCGGAGAAGTTCTCCGAGGAACTGGCGAACCTCATCGGCTGCCAGCCCGAGGACGTGCTGAAGGTCTCCGCGAAGACCGGCCTCGGCGTGGACGCGCTCCTCGACCGGGTCGTGCGCGACGTGCCGGCCCCGGTCGGCGTCGCCGACGCGCCCGCCCGCGCGATGATCTTCGACTCGGTGTACGACTCGTACCGCGGCGTCGTCACGTACGTACGTGTGGTCGACGGCCAGCTCAACAAGCGCGAGCGCATCCGCATGATGTCGACCAACGCGACCCACGAGCTGCTGGAGATCGGCGTCTCCTCCCCGGAGATGACGCCGTCCGACGGCATCGGCGTCGGCGAGGTGGGCTACATCATCACCGGCGTGAAGGACGTCCGTCAGTCCAAGGTCGGTGACACGATCACCTCGATGAACAAGGGCGCCACCGAGGCCCTCGGCGGCTACAAGGACCCGAAGCCGATGGTCTTCTCGGGCCTGTACCCGCTGGACGGCTCGGAGTACCCCGACCTCCGCGAGGCCCTCGACAAGCTCCAGCTCAACGACGCCGCCCTGGTGTACGAGCCGGAGACCTCCGCGGCGCTCGGCTTCGGCTTCCGCGTCGGCTTCCTCGGCCTCCTGCACCTCGACGTGATCCGCGAGCGCCTGGAGCGCGAGTTCGGGCTCGACCTGATCGCCACCGCGCCCAACGTGGTCTACCGCGTCGTCATGGAGGACGGCAAGGAGCACACGGTCACCAACCCGAGCGAGTTCCCCGAGGGCAAGATCTCGGACGTGTACGAGCCGGTCGTACGCGCCACGATCCTCGCCCCGAGCGAGTTCATCGGCGCGATCATGGAGCTCTGCCAGACCCGCCGCGGCACGCTGCTGGGCATGGACTACCTCTCCGAGGACCGCGTCGAGATCCGCTACACCCTCCCGCTCGCGGAGATCGTCTTCGACTTCTTCGACCAGCTGAAGTCCAAGACGCGCGGTTACGCCTCCCTCGACTACGAGCCCACCGGTGAGCAGGCCGCGTCCCTCGTCAAGGTCGACATCCTGCTGCACGGCGACCGGGTCGACGCCTTCTCCGCCGTCACGCACAAGGACGCGGCGTACGCGTACGGCGTGCGGCTCGTCGCCAAACTGCGCGAGCTCATCCCGCGCCAGGCCTTCGAGATCCCCATCCAGGCCGCCATCGGCTCGCGCGTCATCGCCCGCGAGACCATCCGCGCCATCCGCAAGGACGTCCTCGCCAAGTGCTACGGCGGTGACATCTCCCGTAAGCGGAAGCTGCTGGAGAAGCAGAAGGAAGGCAAGAAGCGGATGAAGATGGTCGGCAGCGTGGAGGTCCCCCAGGAGGCCTTCATCGCGGTGCTGTCCAGCGACGACTCCGGCGGCGGCAAGAAGAAGTAGCCGCGGAAACGGCGGAAGCGGCAGAAGAAGCAGCCACGCCGACAGCATGCGAAAGCGCCCGTCCGCACCGCGGACGGGCGCTTTCGCGCAGGGCGGGAGGACGGTGGACCGGCGGTCCGTTCCGTTATGAAGCCGCGCGCCGCATCCTCTTACGCACCGGGCCCGTGCGCTTTACTCTGATCACCACTCGAAGGTTACTCGCCAGTTAAATACCAGCCAGTCGTGCAGCATGCCGCAGGCCCGGAGGACGTCGTGAGCGACACACAGACCTTGATCGAGAACCGGCCGCCGTCGGTGGCGGCCCTCTTCGTTGAGCGCGTAACAGCCACGCCCGATGCCGAGGCATACCGCTACCCCGTACCGGCCGCGCCGGGCCAGGGGGCCGACTCCTGGAAGTCGCTGAGCTGGGGGCGGGCGGCCGAGCGCGTGTACGCCATCGCCGCAGGTCTGATCGACCTCGGCGTACAGCCGGAGGAACGGGTCGCGCTCGCCTCCAACACCCGGGTCGAGTGGATCCTCGCCGACCTCGGCGTGATGTGCGCCGGCGCCGCGACGACCACGGTCTACCCGTCCACCAACGCCGAGGAGTCCGCCTACATCCTGGCCGACTCCGAGAGCCGGGTGCTCATCGCGGAGGACGCGTCGCAGCTCGCCAAGGCACGGGAGCGCCGGGCCGACCTGCCGAACCTCGCCCACGTCGTCGTCATCGACGCCAGGGACGCCGAGCCGGCCGAGGACGACCCCCAGGGCTGGGTGCTCACGCTCGCCGACCTGGAGGCGCGCGGGGTGGCCCACCTGGAGAAGCACCCGCAGGCCGTCACCGAGCGGGTCGACGCCATCACCGCCGACCAGCTCGCGACGCTGATCTACACCTCGGGCACCACGGGCCGCCCCAAGGGCGTACGGCTGCCGCACGACTGCTGGTCGTACATGGCGAAGGCCACGGTGGCCACCGGTCTGATCAGCGCGACCGACGTGCAGTACCTCTGGCTGCCGCTCGCCCACGTCTTCGGCAAGGTGCTGACCTCCGGGCAGATCGAGGCTGGGCACGTCACCGCCGTCGACGGTCGGGTCGACAAGATCATCGAGAACCTGCCGGTGGTCCAGCCGACGTACATGGCCGCCGTGCCCCGCATCTTCGAGAAGGTCTACAACGGCGTCGCGGCCAAGGCGCGGGCCGGCGGCGGCGCGAAGTACAAGATCTTCCAGTGGGCCGCCGAGGTCGCCCGCGAGTACGCCAAGGTCACGCAGGACAACTTCCGCCGCACGGGCACCGCCTCCGCGCCCTTCGGGCTGTCCGCCAAGCACAAGGTCGCCGACAAGCTCGTGTACGCCAAGATCCGCGAGGCGTTCGGCGGCCGGCTGCGCGCCTGCGTCTCCGGCTCGGCCGCGCTCGCGCCCGACATCGGCTTCTTCTTCTCCGGCGCCGGCATCCACATCCTGGAGGGCTACGGACTCACCGAGTCCAGCGCCGCCTCCTTCGTCAACCCCGGCGAGGCGTACCGCACCGGCACCGTCGGCAAGCCGCTCCCCGGCACCGAGGTGCGCATCGCGGACGACGGCGAGATCCTGCTGCGCGGCCCCGGCATCATGCAGGGCTACCACCAGCTGCCCGAGAAGACCGCAGAGGTGCTGGAGCCCGACGGCTGGCTGCACACCGGGGACATCGGCGAACTGTCCGTCGACGGCTACCTGCGCATCACGGACCGCAAGAAGGACCTGATCAAGACGTCGGGCGGCAAGTACATCGCGCCCGCCGAGGTCGAGGGCCGGTTCAAGGCGGTGTGCCCGTTCGTCTCCAACATCCTGGTGCACGGCGCGGACCGGAACTTCTGCACCGCGCTGATCGCGCTCGACGAGCCGACGATCCTCGGCTGGGCCGGGGAGAACGGCATGGGGGGCAGGTCGTACGCCGAAGTCGTCGCCTCCGAGAAGACCGAGGAACTGATCGAGGGCTATGTGAAGCGGCTCAACGAAGGGCTGCAGCGCTGGCAGACGATCAAGAAGTTCCGTCTGCTGCCGCGCGACCTGGACATCGAGCACGGCGAGCTGACGCCGAGTCTCAAGCTCAAGAGGCCGGTCGTGGAGCGTGAGTACAAGGACCTGATCGAAGAGATGTACGCGGGGTCGCGCGAGGCGTAACCGGCAGCGGTACGGCAGCGGGGCGCGCGGACGGAGCCGGTCACGGCACCGCCCGCGCGCCCTTTCGTAGGCCACTTCGGTGACACCGTGCTTATGGGCGGCGCCGGTCTGTCACTCTGTTCCATGGCGCCGGCGGCGCCATCACAGAACCGACGGGGAGCCGCACTGTGGGGTCCATTCCGAGACAGCGGGAGACCACCTACCGCTCGACGTACCTTCCGGGCAGCCTGCCCGACGCGCGCTCGGTCGCCTGGACGAGCCTGCCCGGGAACCCGCTCGCGCCGGCCGCCGCGCGGCGGTTCGTCCGGGCCGCGCTCGCCGAGTGGACCGGACTCGGGCTGCCGGCCGCCGACGGCTTCACCGACCGGGTCGCCGACGACGCGGTGGTCCTCGTCAACGAACTGGTGACCAACGCGGTCGTCCACGCGGGCACCAACGTCGAGCTGGTGTGCCACCTGGAGGAGGCGACGGACGACGATCCCGCCGCGCTGGTCGTCGAGGTCTCCGACCACCACCCCGCCCGCGTCGTGCACAACGATCCCGCGGGAGGGCCCGGCCCGTCCGGGCCGGGCGGCCAGGAGTTCGGGCGCGGCCTGCACCTCGTCGCCGCCCTCTCCGTGTGCTGGGGCGTCACCTACCGCACCGGCCTCAAGACCGTCTGGGCCCGGATCGCGGTCGAGGGCGTGCACCCGGCCCCGCCGGCCGGACCGGCGGACAGCGCCGGCCAGGCACTGCAGCGCGGGCTGCGCGTCGCCGAGATCCTGGCGCCCGTGCCGCGGCGGACGGCGCGCGAGTACGACAGCGACTGGATCAACCGGGGCGCGCTCTCCTTCCTCGCCGAGGCGTCCGACCTCCTGACGGGCCAGTTCGACGAGGACATGATCGCGGCGCTCGCCGCACAGCTCCTCGTGCCGAGGCTCGCGGACTGGTGCGCGGTGTGGCTGGAGGAGGAGGGCGCCGCGCCGCGGCTCGCCCGCGTCTGGCACCAGCGCGAGAGCAGCATCGAGGAACTGCGCAGGTGCGTCGAGAAGGAGCCGCCCCAGGCGCCCGGCTCCGCGCGCGGCGGACCGGTGCCCGCGCCGTGGCCCGCCCCGGGCGGTACGGACGGCAGCGACGGCGCCGCGGTCGCGTACCGGCTGATCGCGGGCGGACGCGGGCTCGGGACGCTGGTGCTGGGGCGGGCGGGGGTGACCCGGATGCCGGACGAGGTGACCGGCCTCATCGAGGACTTCGTACGCCGGGTCGCCCTCGCCGTCGCCGCCGCCCGCCAGTACACCCGGCAGGCCACCATCAGCCGCGTCCTGCAGCGGGCCCTGCTGCCGGGGCAGATGGCCGACATCCCGGGCGTCGCGAAGGCCCTCGTGTACGAACCGCGCGGGCAGGGCGTCGCGGGCGGCGACTTCTACGACGTCTTCCCCGGCGCGAGCGGCAGCTGGTCCTTCTCGCTCGGCGACGTCCAGGGCAACGGGCCCGAGGCGGCGGTCGTCACCGGTCTCGTCAGGCCCTGGCTGCGGCTGCTCGCGCGCGAGGGCCGGGCGGTCGGTGAGGTCCTCGGCCGGCTCAACGGGCTGCTGCTGGACGACGCGGTCGAGACGGCGGAAGCCACGGCCAGACTGGCGGCGGCGGCCGCCGCCGCCGGGGCACCCGTGGCAGCCGGGGCCGGGATCACGGGAGCGGCCGGTGCCGGGGCGGCGGCCGGGCTGTGGGAAGCGCCGCAGCCGCGCTTCCTCTCGCTCCTGTACGGCGAGCTGGTGCCGTTCGCGGCCGAGGACGGCGGCGGGGCGCGCTGCACGCTCGCCTGCGCGGGACATCCGCTGCCGCTCCTCCTGCGGCCCGACGGGAGCGTACGGCCCGCCGCCGCCTCCCAGATGCTGCTCGGGGTCGTCGACGGCGTCACGTACGAGAGCGAGACCTTCGTCCTGGAAGCGGGCGACACCCTGCTCTGCGTCACGGACGGCGTGACCGAGCGGCGCTCCGGGCGGCGCATGTTCGACGACGCGGACGGGCTGGCGGCGGCGCTGGGGCGGTGCGTGGGGCTGAGCGCGCAGGGGGTCGCAGAAAGGATCATGCGCGAGGTGCACGACTTCTCGCCGACGCCCCCCGACGACGACCTGGCGCTGCTCGTCCTTCAGGCGATGTGACCGGAGCTGTGACAATGGGGGCATGCCTTCTGTACTGCCCGACGGTGAGCCCATGCCCGAAGACGGGGCGCTGCCGCCGCACGCCCTGGCCGGCGCGGCCGAGCGGCCGCTCGGCTTCTACCTGCACGTTCCGTACTGCGCGACGCGCTGCGGCTACTGCGACTTCAACACCTACACGGCGACCGAGCTGCGCGGCTCGGGCGGTGCGCTGGCCTCGCGCGACAACTACGCGGACACCCTGGTGGAGGAGGTGCGCCTGGCCCGCAAGGTCCTCGGCGACGACCCCCGGCCGGTACGGACCGTCTTCGTGGGCGGGGGGACGCCGACGCTGCTGGCGGCCGGGGACCTCGTACGGATGCTGGGAGCGATCCGGGACGAGTTCGGGCTCGCGGACGACGCGGAGATCACCACCGAGGCGAATCCGGAGTCGGTGAATCCGGCGTATCTGGAGGAACTGCGGGAGGGCGGCTTCAACCGGATCTCGTTCGGGATGCAGAGCGCGAAGCAGCACGTGCTGAAGATCCTGGACCGTACGCACACGCCCGGGCGGCCGGAGGCGTGCGTCGCGGAGGCGCGGGCGGCGGGCTTCGAGCACGTGAACCTCGACCTGATCTACGGCACACCGGGGGAGTCCGACGCGGACTGGCAGGCGTCGCTGGACGCGGCGGTCGGGGCCGGTCCCGACCACGTCAGCGCGTACGCCCTGATCGTGGAGGAGGGGACGCAGCTGGCGCGGCGGATCCGGCGGGGCGAGGTGCCGATGACGGACGACGACGTACACGCCGACCGGTACCTGATGACGGAGTCCGCGCTGTCGGCGGCGGGCTTCGAATGGTACGAGGTCTCGAACTGGGCCACTTCGGACGCGGCGCGGTGCCTGCACAACGAGCTGTACTGGCGCGGGGCGGACTGGTGGGGCGCGGGTCCGGGCGCCCACAGCCACGTGGGCGGGGTGCGGTGGTGGAACGTCAAGCACCCGGGCGCGTACGCGCAGGCCCTGGGGGACGGGCGCTCGCCCGGAGCCGGGCGCGAGGTGCTCCCGGCGGAGGACCGGCGCGTGGAGCGCATCCTGCTGGAACTGCGGCTCGCGGACGGCTGCCCGCTGTCCCTGCTGGCCCCGGCGGGGCTGGCGGCGGCGGAGCGGGCGCTGGCGGACGGGCTGCTGGCGGGCGGGCCGTTCGGCGAGGGGCGGGCGGTCCTGACGCTGCGGGGGCGGCTGCTGGCGGACGCGGTGGTCCGGGACCTGGTGGACTGATCCCGGGGTGCGGGCGCGGGGGTGCCGGCGGCGCCGTCCCCCCACCCGCGCCTTCCCGGACCCGGGGGCGAGCCCCCGGGTCCCCAGCCCGCGCAGGGTCCGGGCCCCCGGGCCCACGGGCGTGTCCTCAACCGCCGGACGGGCTCAGACCGAATCCCCTCACGCGGCGGAGCCGCACAAGGTCACAGCGGGGAGGGACGGGCAGGGAAAAGCCCGCGCAGCGGCGGCCCGCACCCCCGTCACGGCCCGGTCATGCCCCGTCACGCGCCGGGCGGCGCCGTAACGAAGTCGATCAGCTCCTCCACCCGCCCCAGCAGCGCCGGCTCCAGGTCCCTGTACGAATGGACCGACGCCAGGATCCGCTGCCAGGCCGCCCCCGTGTTCTCCGGCCAGCCCAGCGCCCGGCACACGCCCGTCTTCCAGTCCTGGCCCCGCGGGACCACCGGCCAGGCCCCGATGCCCACCGCGGACGGCTTCACCGCCTCCCACACGTCGATGTACGGGTGGCCGACGACCAGGACGTTCGCGTCCGTGACCTGCGCCGCGATACGGGACTCCTTCGAGCCCGGCACCAGGTGGTCGACCAGGACACCGAGCCGCGCGTCCGGGGCGGGCGCGAAGTCCGCGACGATCGCCGGGAGGTCGTCGACGCCCTCCAGGTACTCGACGACCACGCCCTCGATGCGCAGGTCGTCGCCCCAGACCCGCTCGACCAGCTCCGCGTCGTGGCGCCCCTCGACGTAGATCCGCCCGGCCCGCGCCACCCGCGCCCGCGCCCCCGGCACGGCCACCGAACCCGACGCCGTACGGGCGGGCCGGACCGGGGCGGCGGAGGCCGGGCGCACCAGGGTGACGACGCGGCCCTCCAGGAGGAAGCCACGCGGCTGCATCGGGAACACCCGGTGCTTCCCGAAGCGGTCCTCCAGGGTCACGACCGGTCCTTGCGCCGTCTTCTCGCACCGGACCACCGCACCGCAGAAACCGGTGGTGACCTCCTCCACGACAAGATCGGCCTCGGCGGGGACTTCGGGGACGGGGGCGGTCTTCTTCCACGGCGGGGTGAGATCAGGCCCGTACTGTCGGCTGCGCATTCGGCCGACGATAGCCCGGTGCGCCGGTCCGGTGCGCTTCGTCACACGGCGAAACGGGCCGCCAGCGCGTCGCGTTGCGCGCGGACGTACGCCGCGTCCACCACCGCCCCGTGCCCCGGCACGTACGCCGCCCTCTCGCCGCCCAGCGCGAGCAGCCGGTCCAGGGCCGCCGGCCAGTGGGACGGGTGGGCGTCCGGGCCGGCCTGGGGAGTGCCCGACTCCTCCACCAGGTCGCCGCAGAAGACGACCTCGGGACTGCCCGGCACCAGTACCGCCAGATCGTGACCGCTGTGTCCGGGGCCGACGTTCGCCAGCAGCACCTGGCGGCCGCCGCCCAGGTCCAGCGTCCACTCACCGCAGACCATGTGGTGCGGCGCGACCAGGACGTCCGCCGCCTCCGCCGCCGCGCCCCGGTCGACCCCGTGCCGCACGGCGTCGTCCCGCACCGCATCCCGCTCACGCCGCAGCAGGTCGTCGACGCCGACCGCTCCGTACACCTCGGCTCCCGCGAACGCCGCCGTGCCCAGGACGTGGTCGAAGTGGGGGTGGGTGAGAGCGATATGCGTCACTCTCCGGCCGGGGCCCAGAAGCCGCTGTGCCTGGGCGCGGAGCTCCGCGCCCTCGCGCAGTGTCGCCCCCGTGTCGATCAGCAGTGCGGAGCCGCAGCCCTCGTCGTTCCCGGCCACCAGGCCCACCGTCGCGTCCCAGACCGGCATGCGCCGCCGTCCCACCCCCGGTGCGAGCCGTTCCCAGCCTGCCTCTTCCCAACTGACGTCCATACCGCGACGCTAGTCCCACCCCCGGGGCTCCCGCCCGCTGAACAGGGCCGTCGCGGGGTAAGGTGACCGGCCGCCCTTGCTAGGTATGTACGTCGCCGCCGTACACTGGCCCGGGGGATTGCTGGCACTCCCCCGCAGCGAGTGCCAGGCAGACGCCAACGATCGACAGCTGGAGGTGTGCGCGATGCTCAGCGAACGCAGACTCGAGGTGCTGCGCGCCATCGTCCAGGACTACGTGGGCACCGAGGAACCCGTCGGCTCCAAGGCGCTCACCGAGCGGCACAAGCTCGGCGTCTCCCCGGCCACGGTCCGCAACGACATGGCCGTCCTGGAGGACGAGGGCTTCATCGCCCAGCCCCACACGAGTGCCGGGCGCATCCCGACGGACAAGGGCTACCGCCTGTTCGTCGACAAGCTCGCGGGCGTCAAGCCCCTGTCGTCGCCCGAGCGCCGCGCCATCCAGAACTTCATGGACGGAGCGGTCGACCTCGACGACGTGGTGGCCCGTACGGTCCGGCTGCTCGCGCAGCTGACCCGGCAGGTCGCCGTCGTGCAGTACCCGTCGCTGACCCGCTCGACGGTGCGGCACGTGGAACTCCTCTCGCTGGCCCCCGCCCGTCTGATGCTCGTGCTCATCACGGACACCGGACGGGTCGAGCAGCGCATGATCGACTGCCCCGCGCCCTTCGGCGAGACGTCCCTGGCGGACCTGCGGGCCCGGCTCAACAGCCGGGTCGTGGGACGCCGCTTCGCGGACGTACCGCAGCTGGTGCAGGACCTCCCCGAATCCTTCGACAAGGAGGACCGGGGAACCGTTTCGACGGTTCTGTCCACCCTCCTGGAGACTCTGGTCGAGGAGACCGAGGAGCGGCTGATGATCGGCGGTACCGCCAATCTCACCCGCTTCGGACATGATTTCCCCCTCACCATCCGGCCGGTGCTGGAGGCGCTGGAGGAGCAGGTCGTGCTCCTCAAGCTGCTGGGTGAGGCAACGGACTCGGGCATGACCGTACGAATCGGGCACGAGAACGCCCATGAGGGGCTCAGCTCCACGTCCGTCGTCGCGGTCGGCTACGGTTCGGGCGACGAAGCAGTCGCCAAACTCGGCGTGGTCGGACCGACCCGCATGGACTACCCCGGAACGATGGGAGCGGTACGCGCAGTGGCACGTTACGTCGGACAGATCCTGGCGGAGTCGTAAGTGGCCACCGACTACTACGCCGTACTCGGCGTACGCCGCGACGCATCCCAGGACGAGATCAAGAAGGCATTCCGGCGGCTGGCGCGCGAGCTCCACCCGGACGTGAATCCCGATCCCAAGACGCAGGAACGCTTCAAGGAGATCAACGCCGCGTACGAGGTGTTGTCGGACCCGCAGAAGAAGCAGGTCTACGACCTCGGCGGCGACCCGCTCTCGCAGGCGGGCGGCGGAGCCGGCGGCTTCGGCCAGGGCGGCTTCGGGAACTTCTCGGACATCATGGACGCGTTCTTCGGAACGGCGTCGCAGCGCGGCCCGAGGTCGCGCACGCGGCGCGGCCAGGACGCGATGATCCGGCTGGAGATCGACCTCAACGAGGCGGCCTTCGGCACGACCAAGGACATCCAGGTCGACACGGCCGTCGTGTGTACGACGTGCTCGGGCGAGGGCGCCGCTCCCGGCACCTCCGCCCAGACCTGCGACATGTGCCGCGGCCGCGGTGAGGTCTCGCAGGTCACCCGGTCCTTCCTGGGCCAGGTCATGACCTCGCGCCCCTGCCCGCAGTGCCAGGGCTTCGGCACGGTCGTGCCGACCCCGTGCCCGGAGTGCGCCGGTGACGGGCGCGTGCGCTCGCGCCGGACGCTGACGGTCAAGATCCCGGCCGGTGTCGACAACGGCACGCGGATCCAGCTCGCGGGCGAGGGCGAGGTCGGCCCCGGCGGCGGCCCCGCCGGCGACCTGTACGTCGAGATCCACGAGCTGCCGCACGCGGTGTTCCAGCGGCGCGGCGACGACCTGCACTGCACGGTCACCATCCCGATGACGGCGGCGGCGCTGGGCACGAAGTGCCCGCTGGAGACGCTCGACGGGACGGAGGAGATCGACGTCCGTCCGGGCACGCAGTCCGGCCAGTCGATCCCGCTGCACGGGCGCGGTGTCACGCACCTGCGGGGCGGCGGCCGCGGCGACCTGATCGTGCACGTGGAGGTGCTGACCCCCACGAAGATGGACCCGCAGCAGGAGGACCTGCTGCGCCAACTCGCGAAGCTGCGCGGCGAGGAGCGCCCGACGGGCCAGTTCCAGCCGGGGCAGCAGGGTCTGTTCTCGCGCCTGAAGGACGCGTTCAACGGGCGGTAGGCGCGCGGCCGGGGGTCCGGGGGTTGGCCCCCGGGGGTGCGGTCAGCCGGGGCAGCAGGGTCTGTTCTCGCGCCTGAAGGATGCCTTCAACGGGCGGTAGGCGCGCGCCCGCCAAGGGGCGGAAGCCTCGATTCGGCGCAGTGCGGAGGACATGAAACTATGCGTTCATGTCCTCCGCACTGACCGATCTTTTCCGTTATCCGATCGTGCAGGCCCCCATGGCGGGCGGCGCCTCCAGTCCTCAGCTCGCCGCCGCCGTCTGTGACGCCGGCGGTCTCGGGTTCCTCGCCGCCGGGTACAAGACCGCGGACGGCATGTACGAGGAGATCAAGCAGCTGCGGGGCCTGACCGGCCGGCCCTTCGGCGTCAATCTCTTCATGCCGCAGCCGAGCCACGCGGACCCGGCCTCCGTGGAGGTCTACCGTCACCAGCTCGCCGGTGAGGCCGACTGGTACGAAACCCCCCTCGGCGAATCCGACAACTGCACCGACGACGGCTACGAAGCCAAGCTCGCCATCCTCCTCGACGACCCCGTCCCCGTCGTCTCCTTCACCTTCGGCTGCCCCGCCCGCCCCGTCCTCGACTCCTTCGCGAAGGCCGGCACCCTCACCGTCGTGACCGTCACGACGCCCGAAGAGGCCCAGGCCGCGCAGTGGAGCGGCGCCGACGCCGTGTGCGTCCAGGGCATCGAGGCCGGCGGCCACCAGGGGACGCACCGCGACGACCCCCAGAACGACGGCGCGGGCATCGGCCTGCTCTCCCTCATCACGCAGGTGCGCGAGACCGTGCAGCTGCCGATCGTCGCGGCGGGCGGCCTGATGCGCGGCGCGCAGATCGCCGCGGTCCTCGCGCTGGGCGCGGACGCGGCGCAGCTCGGCACGGCGTTCCTGGTCTGCCCCGAGTCCGGTGCCAACGTCCTGCACAAGCAGGCCATGACCAACCCGCTGTTCGTCCGCACGGAACTCACCCGGGCCTTCTCGGGACGTCCAGCCCGCGGCCTGGTGAACCGCTTCATGCGTGAGCACGGCCCGTACGCCCCCGCCGCCTACCCCCAGGTGCACCACATCACCTCCGGCCTGCGCAAGGCCGCGGCCAAGGCGGGCGACCCCCAGGGCATGGCGCTGTGGGCGGGGCAGGGGCACCGGATGGCGCGCGAGATGCCCGCCGGGCGGCTGGTCGAGGTCCTCGCGGCCGAGACCGACGCGGCCCGCGCGGCGCTGGCCCTGCGCGGCGCGGGCGGTGCGGCATGACGGCGCCGGTGTTCGTCGTCGACGCCGTACCGGCGAAGGGGCCGTACGTACTGGAAGGTCCCGAGGGGCGGCACGCCGTCTCGGTGCGGCGGCTGCACGCGGGCGAGGACGTCGTACTGACGGACGGGCGCGGCACGGGAGCGGCGGCCGTGGTGGTGGCCGCCGAGGGCAAGGACCGGCTCGTCGTCGAGGTGACGGACGTGACGGCGGAGCCGGAGCCGTCCCCGCACATCACCGTCGTACAGGCACTGCCCAAGGGCGACCGCGGCGAGGTGGCCGTCGAGACCATGACGGAGACCGGCGTCGACGCGATCGTGCCGTGGCAGGCCTCGCGCTGCATCACGCAGTGGCGCGGCGACCGGGGCGCCAAGTCCCTCGCCAAGTGGCGGGCCACCGCGCGCGAGGCGGGCAAGCAGTCGCGCAGGCTGCGCTTCCCCGAGGTCGCGGACGCGCTGACGACCCGGCAGGCCGCCGCGCTCGTGGCCGCGGCGGACTTCGCGGCCGTACTGCACGAGGACCCGTCGGTGGGCAGCGGGGCGCTGGCCACCGCGGACCTCCCCGGCGCGGGTTCCATCGTGCTCGTCGTGGGGCCCGAAGGGGGCGTGTCCCCGGAGGAGTTGGCGGTCTTCGCCGGGGCCGGGGCCGAGCCGTACCGGCTGGGGCGCAGTGTGCTGCGTACGTCGACGGCCGGCACGGCGGCCGCCGCGCTGCTGCTGGGGCGCACCGGCCGCTGGTCCTGACGGGGCATTTCCCGGCCCGGGGCCGCGGCGCGGGCGGATAGCATGCGGCCATACTCGATCACTACATCAGCACACCGGTACATGCTGATCCAGCCGTATCCGAGGAGGCCGGGACCATGACGGGACAACCGCAGGCGGACTGCCTGTTCTGCAAGATCGCCACAGGTGAGGTGCCCGCGACGGTCGTCCGTGAGACGGACACGACCGTCGCGTTCCGCGACATCAACCCCCAGGCCCCGACGCACGTCCTGGTCATCCCCAAGGCGCACCACCCGGACGCCGCCTCGCTGGCCGCCGCCGAGCCGCAGGTCCTCGCGGACGTGCTGGCCGAGGCCGGCAGGGTCGCCGAGGAGGAGAAGGTCGACCGGACCGGCTACCGCGTCGTCTTCAACACCGGCTCGGGCGCGGGCCAGACCGTCTTCCACGCGCACGCCCATGTCCTCGGCGGACGCGGCCTCAACTGGCCCCCCGGATAAGGCAGTTCCTGTGTCCGTACGAGAACTCGTGGTCCTCGGCACCGCCAGCCAGGTCCCCACCCGGCACCGCAACCACAACGGCTACCTCCTGCGCTGGGACGGCGAGGGCATCCTCTTCGATCCCGGCGAGGGCACCCAGCGCCAGATGCTGCGGGCCGGCGTGGCCGCGCACGACATCAACCGGATCTGTGTCACCCACTTCCACGGCGACCACTCGCTCGGCCTCGCCGGGGTGATCCAGCGCATCAACCTCGACCGCGTCCCGCACCCCGTCACCGCGCACTACCCGGCGAGCGGGCAGCGCTTCTTCGACCGCCTGCGGTACGCCACGGCCTACCGCGAGACGGTACGGCTGACCGAGGCGCCGGTCGCCGCCGACGGCGCGGTGGCCACCGGTCCGTCGTACGTCCTCGACGCGTGCAGGCTCTCGCACCCCGTGGAGTCGTACGGCTACCGGCTCACCGAGCCCGACGGACGCCGCATGCTGCCCGCGCTGCTCGCCGAGCACGGCATCAAGGGCCCCGACGTCGGCCGCATCCAGCGCGAGGGGGAGCTCGGCGGTGTCACGCTCGACCAGGTCAGCGAGGTGCGGCGCGGGCAGCGTTTCGCGTTCGTCATGGACACCCGGCTCTGCGACGGGGTGTACGCCCTCGCCGAGGGCTGCGACATGCTCGTCATCGAGTCGACCTTCCTCGACGAGGACGAGCACATGGCCGTCGAACACGGCCACCTGACGGTGGGCCAGGCGGCCCGGGCGGCGCGCGACGCCGGCGTGCGCCACCTCGTCCTCACCCACTTCTCGCAGCGCTACAGCGACCCCGAAGTCTTCGAACGCCAGGCCCGCGCGGCCGGTTTCGACGGCGAACTGACCGTCGCCGCCGACCTGCTGCGGGTCCCCCTCCCCAAGCGCCACCCGTGAACCCCTGAACGAGAAGACCCCCCATGCACCTCCCCAAGGCCGAACTCCACCTCCACATCGAAGGCACCCTCGAACCCGAGCTGGCCTTCGAACTCGCCGCGCGCAACGGCGTGGAACTGCCCTACGCCACCACCGAGGAGCTCCGCCGCGCCTACCTCTTCGACGACCTCCAGTCCTTCCTCGACCTGTACTACGCGCTCATGGCCGTCCTGCGCACCGAGGACGACTTCGACCGGCTCGCCGACGCCTACCTGGCGCGGGCGGCCGGGCAGGGCGTACGGCACGCGGAGATCTTCTTCGACCCGCAGGCGCACACCGCGCGCGGGGTGGAGATCGGCACGGTCGTCGAGGGCCTGGCCCGCGCCCTGGACAGGAGCGAGGAACGGCACGGGATCTCCACACAGCTGATCATGTGCTTCCTGCGCGACCAGTCCGCCGAGTCGGCGCTGGAGACCCTGGACGCCGCCAAGCCGTACCTGCACCGGATCACGGCCGTCGGCCTGGACTCGGCGGAGGCCGGCAACCCGCCGTCGAAGTTCCGTGAGGTGTACGAGGCAGCCGCCGCGCTGGGGCTGCGCAAGGTCGCGCACGCGGGGGAGGAGGGCCCGCCGGCGTACATCTGGGAGGCCCTGGACGTCCTCGGTGTCGAGCGCGTCGACCACGGACTGCGCTCCATGGAGGACCCGGAGCTCGTCGAGCGGCTGGTGCGGGACCGGGTGCCGCTGACGCTGTGCCCGCTGTCGAACGTACGGCTGCGGGCCGTCGACATCCTGGAGGAGCACCCGCTGAAGGAGATGATGGCGGCCGGGCTGCTGGTCACCGTGAACTCCGACGACCCCGCCTACTTCGGGGGCTACGTCGGCGACACCTTCCACGCGGTGCACGAGGCGCTCGGTCTCGGCCGGGAGCAGTTGCGCGAGATCGCCCGCAACTCCTTCCTGGCGGCCTTCCTCGACCACGACGAGGAGCGCAGGGCGGCGTACCTCGCCGAGGTCGACGCGTACGTCTTCCCGTAGGGGGCGGGGCCCGCGGGGCCGGATGCCCGGAGGGCGTGACCCCCGCCTCGGCGGGGGTCACGCCCTCCGGACGTGGAGCGGCGCGGGAGCGGCGGGCGCGGTGCGCTCAGCCCCTGCCCACCTGGATGACGACGGTGCTGCACACCTTGTCGGCGAAGGTCTGCTTCTTGTCGTCCCACAGCGGCCACAGCCAGCCCAGGTAGCACGCGATGCTGTCCAGGAAGTGGGCCAGCTTGCGGACGAAGGCCATGCCGAAGCCGAGGGGGACGCCGTCCCTCTCCCGGCGGAGGCTGATCCCGAGGGCCTTCTTGCCGATGGTCTGGCCGGTCTTGCCCTCCTTGTAGAGCTGGAAGAAGCCCATCGCGAAGGCGTACAGCATGCCGATGAGGCCGAAGACGCCCGGGCTGGACGGGTCCTGGCTGCCGGCGAGGTCGATGAAGCCCAGCGCGTACATCGGACCGACGATGATCAGCATGTCGAGCAGGTAGGCGCCGACCCGCTGTCCCCAGTTGGCCAGCGGAGGCATGCCGGCCCCGGGCATGCCCGGCATGCCGGCCGGCGGGTAGGCCCCGTAGGGAGACTGCTGCGGGTACCCGTACTGCGGAGGCATGCCCTGCGGCGGCATGCCCTGCGGCGGTACGCCCTGCGGGGCCTGCTGCGGGTGGCCGTAGCCGCCGGCGGGCTGGCCCTGCTGCGGGTAGCCGTAGCCGGCGGGCTGGCCCTGCGGCGGCTGCTGTGCGTAGGGGTTGTTGGGGTCGCCAAAGCTCACGGCGAGATACCTCCGGGGTGTTCCAAGAGCCGGGCGATACGGACAAACGACACGGTCCGCAGCCGGCAGAGAGTTGATCAGCGGCCCCATACTTTCCGAGCGGGGACGGGAAGTCGAACCGCGCCCGGCAGGCCGCCTCGCGCGGGACCGAGAGGCCACGGGGAACGGGCGGCGTCCGTACCGCTCCGGGGGCGTGGGGAAGCGCTGTCGCACGACCGCGAGCCCCCGTGGGCGCGTATCGGGCACACTGGCCTGAATCCGCACCACACCACGGGAGCACAGGGTGAGCACGGTGAGAAAGCACGCAGCGACGACCGACCGCACCGGGCAGCAGGACGGGTCCACGCACCTCGATCCGCTGGACGGACTCCGTGCCCCCGACGGCCCCCGCTGCGACGTGTTCCTCACCGGCACGGTCTTCCTCGACATCATCTTCACCGGCCTCGACAGCGCCCCCGTGCGCGGCACCGAGTCCTGGGCGCGCGGCATGGGATCCAGCCCCGGCGGCGTCGCCAACATGGCCACCGCGCTGGCCCGGCTCGGCCTGCACACGTCGCTGGCCGCCGCCTTCGGCGACGACCACTACGGGGAGTACTGCTGGGACGCGCTCGCCGACGGCGAGGGCATCGACCTGGACATGTCCCGGACCGTGCCCGGCTGGCACTCACCGGTCACCGTCTCCATGGCGTACGAGGGCGAGCGGACCATGGTGTCCCACGGCCACGAGGCCCCGCCGCCCGCCGAACCCGGCCCCTTCCCCGACTGCCCGCCCCGTGCGCGGGCCGCCGTCGCCGCCCTCGCCCCCGGCCGCACCGAGGAGTGGATCGCCTCGGCCGCCCGCCGCGGCGCCAAGATCTTCGCCGACGTGGGCTGGGACGAGACGGGCCGCTGGGACCTGGCGGGCCTCACCGACCTGGAGCACTGCGAGGCGTTCCTGCCCAACGCCGAGGAGGCGATGCGCTACACCCGCACCGACTGCCCGCGCGCCGCCGCCCGCGCCCTGGCCGACAAGGTGCCGGTCGCGGTGGTCACGCTGGGCGCGGAGGGCGCGTACGCCGTGGACGGCTCGACCGGGGAGACCGCCGAGGTCCCCGCCATCGACGTCGAGGCACTCGACCCGACCGGAGCCGGTGACGTCTTCGTCGCCGGATTCGTCACCGGTACGCTCGCGGGCTGGCCGCTCGCCGACCGCCTGGCCTTCGCCGGACTGACCGCCGCCCTGTCGGTGCAGGAGTTCGGCGGGTCGCTGTCGGCGCCCGGCTGGTCGGAGGTCGCGGGCTGGTGGGAGCGGGTGCAGGCGCTCGACGGGCAGAACCCCCAGGCGCTGCGCCGCTACGCCTTCCTGGACGAGCTGCTGCCGGCCGCGGCGGCCCGCGTGTGGCCCCTGCGCAGGGCGGTCCCGACGATCGGCTTCCGCAGGACGGCGTGAGCTGCCACGCCGAAAAGCTCTCGGCCTTGTCGGTGCACCGACGTACGCTTGATGTTCCAGAGGTTGTCGATCGGCGAGAACCCTGCAACAGGAGGTATGCGCAGGCCATAGTGCCGGCCCATGACTCAGACACCCACACAGCCACAGGCCCGCGCCCAGTTCACCGTCCCGGACAGGCACCCCATGGTGATGGTTCTGGGTTCCAGCGATTCCCTGTTGCGCGTGATCGAGAAAGCGTTCCCCGGCGTGGACATCCACGTCAGGGGGAACGAGGTCAGCACGACCGGTGACGCGACGGAGGTCGCGCTGGTCCAGCGCCTGCTGGCCGAGATGATGCTGGTGCTCCGCACCGGACAGCCGATGACGGAGGACTCAGTGGAACGATCGATCGCCATGCTCAGAGCGGCGGACGGCGTCGGGGGGGCGGTCACCGAGACCCCGGCCGAGGTGCTCACCCAGAACATCCTCTCCAGCCGCGGCCGCACCATCCGCCCCAAGACGCTCAACCAGAAGCGGTACGTCGACGCCATCGACAAGCACACGATCGTCTTCGGCATCGGCCCCGCCGGTACGGGCAAGACCTACCTCGCCATGGCCAAGGCGGTCCAGGCCCTGCAGTCCAAGCAGGTCAACCGGATCATCCTGACCAGGCCCGCCGTCGAGGCGGGCGAGCGGCTCGGCTTCCTGCCCGGCACGCTCTACGAGAAGATCGACCCCTACCTGCGCCCGCTCTACGACGCCCTGCACGACATGATCGACCCCGACTCGATCCCGCGCCTGATGGCGGCGGGCACGATCGAGGTCGCCCCGCTGGCGTACATGCGGGGCCGGACCCTCAACGACGCGTTCATCATCCTCGACGAGGCGCAGAACACCAGCGCCGAGCAGATGAAGATGTTCCTGACGAGGCTCGGCTTCGATTCGAAGATCGTCATCACGGGCGACGTCACCCAGGTCGACCTGCCCGGCGGGACCAAGAGCGGTCTGCGTCAGGTGCAGGGCATCCTGGAGGGCCTCGACGACGTGCACTTCTCCCGCCTCACGTCGCAGGACGTGGTCCGGCACAAGCTGGTCGGCCGTATCGTCGACGCGTACGAGAAGTACGACGACAGCCAAAAAGGGCTGTGACGGACGAGCAGGGGTAGAACCAGCACCATGTCGATCGACGTCAACAACGAGTCCGGAACCGAGGTCGACGAGCAGGCGATCCTCGACATCGCCCGCTACGCACTCGCCCGGATGCGGATCCACCCGCTCTCCGAGCTCTCGGTGATCGTCGTGGACACGGCCGCCATGGAGCAGCTCCACATCCAGTGGATGGACCTGCCGGGCCCGACCGATGTCATGTCCTTCCCGATGGACGAACTGCGTCCGCCGTCCAAGGACGACGAGGAGCCCCCGCAGGGGCTCCTCGGTGACATCGTGCTCTGTCCCGAGGTCGCCAAGAAGCAGGGCGAGGACGCCGAGACGCAGCACTCCATGGACGAGGAGCTCCAGCTCCTCACCGTCCACGGCGTGCTGCACCTGCTCGGCTACGACCACGAGGAGCCGGACGAGAAGGCCGAGATGTTCGGCCTCCAGGCGGCGATCGTGGACGGCTGGCGGTCGGAGAAGGGCCTGACCGGTCCGTCCCCCGCGCCGACCGTTTCATGACCGCGCAGCTGATCACGGGCGCGGTCCTCCTCGTCGTGGTCGCCTGGCTGGCGGCCTGCGCCGAGGCCGGCATCGCCCGTGTCTCCACCTTCCGGGCCGCCGAGGCCGTACGGTCGGGCCGGCGCGGCGGCGCCCGGCTGGCGCAGGTCGCCTCCGACCCGACCCGCTACCTGAACGTGGCCCTGCTGATGCGGGTGGCCTGCGAGATGGCCGCCGGGGTCCTCGTCACGTACGCCTGCCTGCGGGAGTTCGACGAGACCTGGGAGGCGCTGACCGTCGCCATCGTGGTGATGGTCCTCGTCTCGTACGTCGCCGTGGGCGTCTCCCCGCGCACCATCGGCCGCCAGCACCCCATGAACACGGCGACCGCCTCCGCGTACGTCCTGCTCCCGCTGGCCCGGATCATGGGGCCGGTCCCGCAGCTGCTGATCCTCATCGGCAACGCGCTCACCCCCGGCAAGGGCTTCCGCAAGGGCCCCTTCGCCAGCGAGGCCGAGCTGCGTGCGATGGTCGACCTGGCCGAGCAGGAGTCCCTGATCGAGGACGACGAGCGCCGCATGGTGCACTCCGTCTTCGAGCTCGGCGACACGCTCGTGCGCGAGGTCATGGTCCCCAGGACCGACCTGGTCTCCATCGAGCGCTTCAAGACGATCCGCCAGGCCCTCACCCTCGCCCTGCGCTCCGGTTTCTCCCGCATACCGGTGACCGGCGAGAACGAGGACGACATCGTCGGCATCGTCTACCTCAAGGACCTGGTCAGGAAGACCCACATCAACCGCGACTCCGAGTCCGAGCTGGTCTCCACCGCGATGCGCCCCGCCGTCTTCGTCCCCGACACGAAGAACGCGGGCGACCTGCTGCGCGAGATGCAGCAGGAGCGCAACCACGTCGCCGTCGTCATCGACGAGTACGGCGGCACGGCCGGCATCGTCACCATCGAGGACATCCTCGAGGAGATCGTCGGCGAGATCACCGACGAGTACGACCGCGAACTGCCGCCCGTCGAGGAGCTGGACGACGGCTGCTACCGGGTGACCGCCCGGCTCGACATCGGCGACCTCGGCGAGCTCTTCGGCTTCGACGAGTTCGACGACGAGGACGTGGAGACGGTCGGCGGGCTGCTCGCCAAGGCGCTCGGCCGGGTGCCGATCGCGGGCGCGTCCGTGACGGTGGACCTGCCCGACGGGCGCGCGCTGCGCCTGACCGCCGAGTCCCCGGCCGGCCGCCGCAACAAGATCGTCACGGTGCTGGTGGAGCCGGAGGAGAAGAAGGAGGCGGCATGACGCCGCAGGAGCTCAGGGCGTTCTGTCTGGACTTCAACGGGGCGGCCGAGGAATTCCCCTTCGGCCCCGAGATCTCCGTCTTCAAGGTCCTCGGGAAGCTCTTCGCGCTCGGCGCGCTGGACGCCGAACCGCTCACGGTCAACCTCAAGTGCGACCCGGAGATCGCCCCGAGGCTCCGCGAGGAGCACGAGGAGATCGTCCCCGGGTGGCACATGAACAAGCGCCACTGGAACACGGTCACCGTCGACGGGAAGCTCCCGGACCGCATGGTCCGGGAGCTGATCGAGGACTCGTACGACCTGGTGGTGGCCGGCCTCCCGAAGGCGGAGCGCCTGCGGCTCGACCGGGCCTGAGCCCCTACTTCCGCCTCCGCAGCCCCGCGCCCACCGCCACCGCCGCCACCAGCACGACCGCCGCGTCCACGGCGAGCACGGTGCGGACACCGCCGAAGAGCGCGCCCTGCGTCGTGGCCAGCACCCCGAGCAGCGGAATGCCGACCGTGAGGCCGACCTGCTGGGTCGTGGTGACCAGACCGGTCGCCAGGCCCTGCTCCTCGTCCGGCACCCCGGACGTCACGATCAGCCCGTACGAGATGATCGCGCCCAGGTGGCACATGGAGGCCAGCGAGACGGCGGCGGTCGCCAGCAGCGCGCCGGACCCGGCGCCGACGCCCAGCAGCGCGCCGGTGAGCAGGCCCTGGCCGAGCAGCGAGCCGACCAGGGTGCGGCGGGCCCCGATCCGGCCGATGAGCCGGGGGGCGAACGTACCGGCGACGGCGGACAGCACGCCCTGGACGCCGAAGACCAGACCGGTCAGGAAGGCGGAGAGCTCCAGTACTTCCTGGAGGTAGAGGGTCAGCACGAAGACGACCGTGCTCATCATCGAGAAGGTGACCAGGCCGCCCAGGTTGCCCCAGGCGACGGTCCGGCGCCGCAGCATCGGCAGCGAGACCAGCGGCGCCGCGGCGCGGGACTCGACGTACACGAAGGCGGCGAGCAGGGCGACGCCCGCGGCCAGCGCGACGAGGACGTCGGCGCCGCCGAAGCCGCGCTCGGCCGCCGTCGACAGGGCGTAGATCAGGGCGAGCAGACCGCCGGTGACGGTGACGGCGCCGGGGACGTCGAGACGCGGGCGCTCGGGGTGGCGGGACTCCGGCAGCAGACCGGGCGCGAGTACGAGCACGAGCACGGCGGCCGCGGCCAGCAGGCCCATCGTGGAGCGCCAGCCCAGGGTGTCGGTCATGACGCCGCCGAGCACCATGCCGACGGTGAAGCCGAGCGAGAGCAGCGTGCCGCTGATGCCCAGCGCCCGGTCGCGCTGCGGGCCCTCGGGGAAGGTCGTGGTCAGCAGCGACATGCCGGTCGGCACGATCGCGGCCGCGCCGAGCCCCTGGAGCGCCCGCCCGGCGAGGAAGGACGCCGGGTCCCAGGCGAAGGTCGCGAGCAACGAGGCGGCGCCGAAGACGGCCAGACCGGTCAGGAACAGCTTCCGGCGCCCGAACAGGTCGGCGATCCGGCCGAAGAGCAGCAGGAACCCGCCGGAGGGCAGGGCGAAGGCGGTGACCGCCCACTGGAGCGCGGACCGGCTCATGCCGAGGTCCTCGCCGAGGACGGGCAGCGCCACGTTGAGCACGGAGAAGTCGAGGGCCACCATGAACTGGGCGGCGCACAGCACGAAGAGGATCAGCTTGGCGCGTCCGGAGAGCCGGGGAGGCGCCGTCGCACCGGTGGTGGCCGGGGCGGGGGTGGAGGTGTCGATTGCCATGGTCCACACCCTGCGGTGGCCGGAATGGCCGTGGGGAGCGGGAACTTATCCTGTTGGTGCCACCACCAGGCAGCGGAGCAGGGGGAGTACGTGAGCGCACCGGCCGATCTCAAAACCCACCGCCTCGGCGAACTGCGCGAGTTCCTCATGAGCAGGCGCGCCCGGATCAGCCCCGCGGAGGCGGGACTTCCGGGCGGCGGAGCGCGGCGGCGCACGCCCGGACTGCGCCGTGAGGAGGTCGCGGTGCTCGCGGGCGTCGGCGTCTCCTGGTACCAGTGGCTGGAGCAGGGCAGGGACATCACCGTCTCGCCGCAGGTGCTCGACTCGGTGGGGCGGGTGCTGCGGCTGAGCAGTGTGGAGCGCCGTCATCTGTACGTCCTGGCCGGGCTCAACCCGCCCGCGCCGGAGGTCGATCCGCGCTACGCCGACATGTGCGAGGGGCTGCACCGGCTGATCGACACGTGGCTGCCGTACCCCGCGCACATCATGGACGCGTACTGGAACGCGGTCATGTACAACGACGCGGCCGGGGCGGTGCTCGGCATGCGGCCCGGGATCACCCAGAACTGCCTGGTCGCCTTCTTCACCGACCCCCTCTACCGCGCGAGGGCGAAGAGCTGGCAGCAGAACGCGGCCCATGTCGTCGCCCAGTACCGGGCGGCCTGCTCGGACCGCCCCGACGACGAGGGGTTCCGCGCGGTCGTCGAGGAGGTGAAGGAGCTCTCCCCGGAGTTCGCCGAACTGTGGCAGCGGCGCGACATCGCGCCCGGCGGCCAGGTCCGCAAGGAGATGGAGCACCCCGTCGTCGGCACGCTGGTCATGGAGGCGACCCAGCTGCGGGTCCCGGCCCGCCCCGACCTGGCGATCGTGCTGCACACACCGCTCCCGGAGGCGGACACGGCGGCGAAACTGGAGTGGCTGGCCTCGCCGGAGGGGCGGCGCGGGTCGATGTACCCGGTCGCGGGATGACCGGGGTCCGCTCCCTATGCTCTGGGCATGACTGAGACCACTCCGAGCGCCGAGCTCGACGCCGAGGACCGCAAGATCATCACGCTGGCGCGGAGCGCGCGTGCCCGCAACGGAGTGCCGGAGGGGGCGGCCGTACGGGACGAGACGGGGCGTACGTACGTGGCCGGGACCGTCGAGCTGGACTCCCTCAAGCTCAGCGCGCTGCGTACCGCGGTCGCGATGGCCGTCGCGAGCGGCGCGAAGTCTCTGGAGGCGGCGGCGGTCGTGACCGAAGCGGACGCGGCCTCGGAGGAGGACCGGGCGGCGGTGCGGGACCTGGGCGGCCCCGGGACGCCGGTGCTGGTGGCGGGGCCGGACGGGGCGCTGCGGGGCAGCGTCACCGCGGGCTGACGGCCGCGGACGCCCTTCGGGCGTGTCCTCGGACGCCGGCGAGGCGTAGTCCACGGCGATCCGCCGCACGCGTACCTCGTCGGCGGTCAGCTCGTCCGACAGCCC
>NZ_JBSFUB010000044.1:0-56430 GCF_053591575.1 Streptomyces altiplanensis
CCGCACCGGCGCGCACCCGGTCCTCCACCGCGAGCACCCCGACCGGCACCCCCTCGACCAGCACCACCACGGCCGTGTGCCCCGCCCCCTCCACCCCGACAAGACGACGTGGGGCGGCCCCTGGGTGACGCGCGAGCCGGCGAGCGGCATCGCCGACTACGTCGAACAGGACGTGGAGCTGTTCCGCAGCCAGCGTCGCCCCGTCGCGGAACGCGCGTACGGCCTGATGGCACATGCCGTGTCCCGCGGCACCCGGGCGATGCGCGCCCACGCGGACGTGGCCCCGGCCTACGATCTGGCCGGCGTCGAGGGCGTGGGCGCGGCCCGCAAGCGTCTGCGGCACGCGCTCGACGTCCAGATCGTGGCGTTCCCGCAGCACGGCGTCGTCCGCACCCCCGGCACCGCCGAGCTGCTCGAGGAGGCCGCGCGCACGGGAGCCGTCGACATGATCGGCGGCATCGATCCGATCGGTTTCGACGAGGCGCTCGACGAGCAGCTCGACCTGGTCTTCGGCATCGCGGACCGGCACGGTGTCGGGCTGGACATCCACCTGCACGACCGGGGCGAGAAGGGACTCACGGAGCTGCGCGGGATCATCGACCGTACGCGGGCCCTGTCCCTGCGCGGAAAGGTCACCCTCAGCCACGTCTTCTGCCTGCCCGGCCTCACCGACCGCGAACTCGACGCGGTCGCCGCCGATCTGGGCGACCTCGGCATCTCGCTGACGACGGTGGCGCCGTCCGCCTCGCTGGTACTGCCGATCGCGCGGCTGCGGGAGCACGGCGTGCGCGTGGGTCTCGGATCCGACGGGGTGCGCGACGCGTGGAGCCCGTTCGGCAACGCCGACATGCTGCACCGGGCACATCTGCTGGGCTGGGTCACGGATGTCCGCCTCGACGACGAACTGGCGGACTGTTACCGCGTGGCGGCGCACGGCGGCGCGGACGTCATGGGCCTCGCCCACGCGGACCTCGAGCCCGGTTCCCCGGCCGACTTCGTTCTCGTACGCGGCGAGTGCCTGCCGCAGGTCGTGGTGGACATGCCGCAGCGCGACATGGTGGTGCACGGCGGCCGCGTCGTGGCGCGCGACGGAGAGCCGGCCGGCTGAGGTCCGGCTCCGAAGGCGGGTCACGCGGTGCGACGACGGGTTCAGCCGGCCGTCGGTAGCATGACCGCATGGCGGAGAACTGGAGTTCGACAGAGCCCGGGGTCATACGGTTCCCCTCGGGCGTCCTGGTGCGCGGCCGGGGCCTGCGTCACCCCCTCCCTCCAGGACCGGCTCCGTCCTTCGCGGTCCATCTGCTCGGAAAGCGGCCCCCGTCGACCGAGTGGGACGCCCGGTGGCTGCGCTGGCCCGACTTCTGGCTTCCCGAGGACCGCCGGCAGGCTCGGAGCGTTTTCGAGGAGGCACTGAGCCGGGCGGCGAGCGAACGCGTCGAGGTCGCCTGCGGTGGTGGGCGCGGACGGACGGGAACGGCCCTGGCCTGCATGGCCGTTCTTGACGGGGTCCCGGCGGACCGGGCCGTACAGTTCGTCCGCCGGCACTACCACCGTCGCGCTGTGGAGACCCCCTGGCAGCGACGGTTCGTAGCGCGCTTCGAAGACGCGTAGCGCTCTCGCGTCCCACCGGTTCGTCCGGTGGGCCTGCCCGCCGGACGAACCGGGCGCCGGCGCGGACCTGGGCATACGGGGAGTCCCCTCGGCGCGCTCTCAGCGCAGGTCGGCGCCGTACACGTGGTCGACCGCCATCACCATGAGCACCCTGCGGTCGGACACCATCACCGACCGGTACTCGTCCCAGTCCGGGTGCTCCCCGGCGGCGATGCGGTAGTAGTCCACCAGTGCTTCGACCTCGGTGCCGTGGGGGTCCGTTCCCGGCCCGACGAGTGTCACCGTGCCCTCGGCGGTGGCCCAGGCCGTGCCGTCGGGGCTGGTGACCTCCAGCGCGGCTCGTGGGTCCCGGCGCAGGTTCGCCGTCTTGGCCGACCTTTCGGTCATCGAGACGTAGAGGACACCTGCTTCCTGGTCGTAGGAGGGCATGACGGGCGAGAGCTGGGGCCGGCCGTCCTTCTTGATGGTCGCGAGGACACCGAGCCTGCTTTCCGCGAGCAGCGTGCGCGGGTTGAACGGAATGGCAGTCATGTCCGGGGACAAGTCGTCACCGGATACCGGTTATTCCCCGGCGCTGCGTGCGCGCCCGCCGCCGGTCATGGCCGTGCCCCTCGGGAAGCCGTCCGGAACACCCCGCGCCGGGGCTCCTGAGAGCCGGCGGGTGCAGGCCGGGGGCCGGCCGCGACGGCGTCACCGTCAGGGTCGGCGAGTCGCCCGCCTTCGCCGGTGTGCGGTTCCACACAGCGGCGGGACACCCGTCGCGCAGGAACCCTCCGGCCTGTCGGCGACACCGTCCGGATTCGACATGAAATGTTCATAATATTTCGAACCGTGACTGGTTCCGACCTGCCGTAACGCATGCCGGAGCAGGTAGCGCAATTGCATGAATAACAGGTTCCGGTTGTTCTGCAATTTCATTTCCCGGGCCGGTGAAGCATTTGTTGCGGGAAGAGAATTGATGGCGACTCGACAGCGCAGGCGCTACCGTTCATTCACACGGCATACGCGACGCCGGGAAACCTCGGAGGAAATCGTGAAGTCACCGGAGCCTCCGGGGAGACAACCACCAAGGAAAGGAAACCCATGCGTGACCTATTTTTCACCGCGGGTTCTTCCGTGTTCGCGGCAGGACACGGCAACCACACTCCACCATCACCCGCAGTAAAACTCAGGCCCTGATTTCCCCGGCTGTCACGCTGGAGACCAGCCCCCCTCCCCTCCCGTGCCGGAGGCCACGGGTCCGGGCGAGAGACACCGCCCGGCACCGCCCGTCTCCCCCGGCCCACGACCTGCTTGCGCCGACACCCCGGAAGGAGATCACCAACATGGCCGGGGCATCTCACCAGCCCGGGTCCGGTCGCAGCAGCGTACGGGCCCACCACCCCTCCGGGCCGCCGGAGCCACTGGCGGTCTGCCTGCCGCTGGACTACACCGCGTTCTGCCTGCTGCACCGGGATGCGTACCTGCGCTATGCCCAGGCCCGGCTCGCCGACGCCGAGGCGGGCCGGGCGGTGGTGGAGGCCGCCCTGGGGCAACTGGCCCTGATCTGGCCCACGGCGCTGAGCAGTTCCTGCCCGGCCGCCGTGGCCTGGCGGCTGCTCGGCCGCCTGATCACGTCGTCGGTGGAGCACACCGCGCCGGCCGCGGCGGGCCGTGAGGACGTTCACGGGCGGTTACCGGCCGTCCAGGCCGATGCGGTGGTCCTGTGCCACCACCTCTCCCTGACACCGAGGCAGGCCGCCGCTCTCATGGGCGTGCAGGAGCCGACAGTCAGCAGCTGGCTCAGCGCGGCCCGGCGCAACCTGCCGACGGCCTGAGTCCCGGCATCGGCCCGCGGGATCCGCGCGAGGCCCCGGCACACACCCGCCCGGCCACCGGCGTGCCCGCCGACACGCATGTCATATGCCGAACGACCAGTCCGCTTCCGCGGGTCTCCGCTTCCCTCCATCGAGGTCTGGTTCCGCTGCCTCCGCCTTGCTTACCATGTGGGCTTCACCGAATCGACGTGCTGTCACAACAGTGCGGTGAGGGGCCGGATGAACCACGGGGATCGACCGCTGTCCGCATCAATCGACGTGACCGTACCGAGCGTTGCTCGCATGTACGACTTCCTCCTCGGCGGCAAGGACAGTTATCCCGCCGATCAGAAGGCCTGCGCGCAGCTGCTGGAGCAGGTGCCCAGCACGAAGGCCCTGGCCGTGAACAACCGGCGCTTTCTGCAGCGTGTGGTGAGGACCCTGGCGGCGGAGTACGGCGTGCGCCAGTTCATCGACCACGGGTCCGGCCTGCCGACCCGTGACAATGTCCACCAGGTCGCCCAGCGCGTCGACCCGTCCTCCCGGGTGGTCTACATAGACAACGACCCGATCGTGCTGGCACACGGCCGCGCCCTCCTGGAGGAGAACACCTCCACCGCCGTCATCCACGCCGACATGCGGGACACCGACGGCATCTTCGGCCACCCCGACACCCGGCGGCTCATCGACCTGAGCCGGCCGGTGGCCGCCCTGTTCGTGTCGGTGCTGCACTGCATTCCCGACGACGACGATCCGGCCGGCCTCGTCCGCCGCGTGGCGTCGCGCCTGGCCCCGGGCAGCTTCTTGGTGGTGTGCCAACTCGTCAGCCCTGACGCTGCGGTGCGTGAATTCGTCACCGACTTCATGCGGGAGAGCACACAGGGAAGGTGGGGGCGCGTCCGCGAGGAGAGCGACGTACACGCGTTCCTCGAGGGTATGGACATCCTCCCCCCCGGGCTCGTGGAGGTCTCCACGTGGCGGCCCGACTCGGACATGGCTCCGCGCCAGGAGACCGACGAGTGGACCGAGTTCGGCGGTGTCGCCCGGATCCGGTGATCCGTACGCGCACTCCGGGCTCCCGCGTCAGGCGGAGAGGTCCTGGATGGTCTTCTTCAGCAGCTCCCGAGTGGCTCTGGGCGTGAGGGCTGCCGCGGAGAGGCGGTCCAGCAGGGCGCGGTATTCCACGGTCGCCTCGGGGCGCTCCAGGAATTCCGCGCCGTTGAGCTGTTCCAGGTACACGACGTCGGGCACGTCCTGTTCGGGGAAACGGAGATGGGTGAACGGGGTGTTGGACGACAACGCCTCGGGAGCGTTCCGGGGGACCACCTGCAGCGTGATGGCGGAGTTCTCGTCCGACAGCCTGGAGACGTCCAGCAGATGCTGCAGCTGCTCCCGCATCACGTCAGGCCTGCCCAGTGTCCGGTGGAGCGCGGATTCGTCGATCAGCGCCCACAGGGAAGGCGGATTCGGCCGCGCCAGCATCTCCTGGCGGCGCATCCGGAGCTGCGTACGCTGCTCCACCTCGGCCCGGCCGGCCATCGGAAGACCGAGGCTGATCACAGTACGGGCGAAGCTCTCGGTCTGCAGCAGCCCGGGGATGAGCTGCACCTCGTAGGTACGGATCGTCTCCGCGGACTCCTGCAGACCGATGAACTCCTCGAGCCACTCGGGCAGCATGGTGTGGCTGTAGCGCTGCCACCACACGGATCCCTCGGCCCGGTGCAGCAGTTCCCGCATCAGAGATGCCTCGTCCGGCCCGGCGCCGTAGAGGCCGAGCAGAAGAGCCACGTCCTTCTCCTCGGCCGGCTTCTTCCCTCTGCCCTGCTCGATTCGGCAGATCTTCGAGTTGCTGAACCCGGCGCGCTTGGCGGCCTGCCCCTGCGAGAGGCCCGCCTCCTCGCGCAGGGCTGCCAGGTGGCGGCCCACCAGTCTCTTCAGCAGGACGGGCGCCTGGCCGGGGCGTTGCAGGTAACGCTCGAGGGACACGACTCGGTTCGGCAGGGCGGACATAGCGGCTCCAGCTCAACGACAGGGGTCGAAGACGAGTGTTGCAGCCGGCAGCCCGGTCCACGCCCGGTATCCGCTATGTCGCGCGCCCCTCCAGGGCGAAGTGATCGAATTCCCCTTCCTTGACGCCGGCGAGAAACGCGTCGATCTCGGCACGCGTGTACACCAGCGCCGGCCCCTGCGGATCGCGGGAGTTGCGGACTGCGACCTCACCGCACGAAAGGGCCGCCACCTCGACGCAGTTGCCCACCGCGTTGCTGTGCCGGCTCTTCACCCAGGTGACGTTCACCAGAGAACCGGCCGGAACTCCATTACTGACCTGTCGCATAACACCTCTCTCGCCGAACCGTTCGAACAAGTCCGCAACACGACTGCGGCGACCGCTCCGGCCCCGGGAACGGACGCGCCTACGAAGGGGATCGTGGGATTTCTCGTGCAATTGCACGCGCCGTGCGGACGGTGGGGATACTAACTTCACGACCCGGCCATTCGCGGGCCGCGCGACCGGCGATTCCCCAGGGGAGAAAACGTGCTGGGGCATGCGAAAGCCGCACAAAACCAGCCCGGAAACGACGCCGATCTTCCCCAGCACACACGCGACAGTTCACTCGAAAGAGAAACGCGGGTGTGACGTCCCACTCGCGGCCGGGCCCAGGGGCTCCCGGGCGGTTCCGTGCCTAGCCCAACTCCAGTTCCCCCACCCTCTGGTCTCCGCTCATCTCCCCTGTCGGCCGGATCCCGAGCCCAAGGTAGAAGCGCTCGGGGCCGTCTTCGCCCGGGTGCCAGGTGGTGGTGAGGCGGGTGCCGCCGCGGCGGCGGATTTCGGCGGCCACGGACTCGACCGCGAAGCGGCCGTAACCGCGGCCCTGCTCGCCGGCCGCGATGTTGAGGCGCCAGAGGCCCGAGCGGATGTCGGTGCCCTTGCCGTCGCCGGCGAAGTCCATGCCGAGGAAGGCCATGAGGAAGCCGACGGGCCGGTCACCGTCGAGTATCAGGCGGGGCCAGGCTGTGCCGGGGTACACGTACGCCTCGGCGAGGGACTTCACGACCGGAGCGACCAAGTGCTCCTGGTCGGGGCGGACCTTCAAGCCGATCGCGGCGTCGAAATTGCCGGCAGTGATCTTCTCCAGGCGGAGTGCAGTCGTCATGCGGGCACCATAATCCTGGTGATCAAGTGATTTTTCGCGCCGCACACTTCCCCGAGGACAGCGACAGCTGCCCCGCGCTCCTCCCGGTTCCGCGATCAGCGGTACACGGCGTACGCCCTCACGGACACGGTCCTCGTCCACTGCCCGGGCTGCGACGGCATCGCCTTCCTCGTGCCCGCACCGGGCGGCTCCGAGGCCGTGTCCCCGGGGCGACGCCACGGACCGTCACCGGGTGGGCCCGGGAAAGCGCCCTTCTGCGCAAGGCGGGCGCCGGGGCGGGCGAGACCGCCGCGCAGCTCGACACGGTGCGGGCCGAGACCGCCCGGGTGTGGCGCCCCGTCGCCCGCCACCGGGCCTCCCCCGTCCACCGGCGTCAAGGACCGGACAGCCACGCCGCGGCAGCGGTGAGCCCCGTGGCCGGGCACCGGCCCGAACGGCGTGCAAGGGCCGGTGGCCGCGGCTTCCCTTGACCTCAAGTCCGGTTCAGGATCTAACTTTCCGTGTGCGCCCCGGGCCACGCCGGCCGACGGGCACCGCGTCGGCCCACCAGCCCCGGAGGCACCTCATGGACATGGAAGTCACCGCGTGGACATCGCTGCACAGCGCGATGAACGCCCAACAGGACCGGAGGCCCTTCTCCCGGGTCACCCTGCGCCGCATCGCCTCCTTCGCCCGGCCGCACCGCCGGCAGCTGTACCGCTTCCTGCTGCTCAGTGTGGTCACCGCCCTGCTCGCGGTGGCCACCCCCGTCCTCGCCGGCAGCGTCATCGACGCGGTCGTCCAGGGCCGGGAGACCGGCACGGTCACCCGGCTCGCGCTCCTCATCGCCGCCATCGCCGTCGCCGAGGCGGGTCTCGGTCTGCTGACGCGCCGGCTGTCGGCCACCCTGGGCGAGGGGCTGATCCTCGATCTCCGTACGGCGGTCTTCGACCACGTCCAGCGCATGCCGGTCGCCTTCTTCACCCGCACCCGGACCGGCGCACTCGTCAGCCGGCTCAACAACGACGTCATCGGCGCTCAGCGTGCCTTCAGCAACACTCTCTCCGGCGTCGTCTCCAACCTCGTCACCCTGCTGCTGACTCTCACCGTGATGCTCGGCATCTCCTGGCAGATCACCCTGCTCGCCCTCGTCCTGTTGCCGGTGTTCGTCGTCCCCGCCCGCCGGATGGGTTCCCGGATGGCGAAGCTGCAGCGCGAGGCCGCCCACCACAACGCCGCCATGGGCACCCAGATGACCGAACGCTTCTCCGCCCCCGGCGCGACCCTCGTCAAGCTCTTCGGACGCCCGGCCGACGAGTCCGCGGAATTCGCCGCACGCGCCCGCAGGGTGCGGGACATCGGCATCCGTACCGCCATGACCCAGTCCACGTTCATCACCGCCCTCACCCTGGTGTCCGCCCTGGCACTCGCCCTGGTCTACGGACTCGGCGGCTACTACGCGCTGCGCGGCAGCCTCGACCCGGGAGCCGTCGTCGCCCTCGCCCTGCTCCTGACCCGCCTCTACGCCCCGCTGACCGCGCTGGCCGGTGCCCGGGTCGAGGTGATGAGCGCGCTGGTGAGCTTCGAGCGGGTCTTCGAGATCCTCGGTCTCGAGCCGCTGATCGCCGAGAAGCCGGACGCCCGCCGGGTTCCGGACGGGCCGGTTTCCGTGGAGTTCGACGGGGTCTCCTTCGCCTACCCCTCCGCCGACAAGGTCTCCCTCGCGTCCCTCGAAGAAGTCGCGACCCTCGACTCCCGTGACGCCGCCGAGGTTCTGCACGGTGTCTCCTTCCGCGCCGAGCCCGGCCGGATGGTCGCCCTGGTCGGCTCCTCCGGCGCGGGCAAGTCCACGATCGCGCAGCTCCTGCCGAGGCTGTACGACGCCGACTCCGGTTCCGTACGGCTGAACGGCGTCGACGTACGGGACCTGAGCGCCGCCTCGATCCGCGAGACCATCGGCATGGTCACCCAGGACGGGCACCTCTTCCACGAGTCCGTACGCGCCAACCTGCTCCTCGCCCGGCCCGACGCCACCGAGGACGACATCTGGGACGCCCTGCGCCGCTCCCGCCTCGACGCTCTGGTGGCCTCGCTGCCCGACGGCCTCGACACCGTCGTGGGCGAACGCGGCTACCGGTTCTCCGGCGGCGAGCGGCAGCGGCTGACCATCGCCCGGCTGCTGCTGGCCCGCCAGCGGGTCGTCATCCTCGACGAGGCGACCGCCCACCTCGACTCCACCTCCGAGGCGGCCGTCCAGGAGGCTCTGGACGAGGCGCTCGAGGGCCGTACCGCCGTGGTGATCGCCCACAGGCTCTCGACCGTACGAGCCGCCGACCTGATCCTGGTCGTCGAGGAGGGCCGGATCGTCGAACGCGGGACCCACGCGGAACTGCTGGCCGCCGGAGGCCGGTACCAGGAGCTGTACCGCACCCAGTTCGACCGTCCGGGGGCGGAGGAGGCACACCCCGTCCGCTGAGGTGCCTCCCCGTGACGGTGGGGCCGGGAGCCGCCGCCGCGGGCGCTTCCAGCGACGCGGCCGACGTGGCGATGGACTCGGTGGCGGACAGGCAGCCGCTCCCGTACCGCGGTCACGGCCGGGCCTCTGCTGCCGCTCCCGGGCGGACTCACCGGCGCAACGACCACAGCGCGCACCCCTGACCGCCTCCCGGGGGCGGGAGTTCCTGCCGGGCCGTACTCCGGCGGGCGGTCGCCCGGCCGGCGTCCGCCCGCCGACCGTCCGCCGGAGTACGGTCACTGGCCGCCCGGCACCGTGTCCTCGAAGGCCGTCCCCGCTGCCCGGAACGCGGCGACCCGGGCGGTGACCTGCGCCGGAGTCAGCGTCTGGTCCTTGACATGGAGCACGTAGTCGACCTTCTGGTCGTAGGCGCGCGGTGTGGTGCCGGTCTGCCCCGCGAGGTCGATGAGCCACTGGTTGAAGTTGATGGACATCGGCCGCTCGGGCAGATAGCGGGCGTCATGACGGCCGAACTCCTGCCCGTCGACGTAGTAGGTGATGTTGCTGTCGTCGATGGTGACGACGAGGTCGTGCCAGCCCGCGTAGCTCGTGCGGACCTCGGAGTGCTGGTTGACGGCCTCCCAGGGGTCGGGCCGGTAGGTCTCCCACGAGGTGGTGTAGAGGATGTTGCCCGGCTCGCCCCAGCCGCCGTTGGGGAGGTACTCGAAGTCGTACTCGGCGTAGTCGTCCGCCATCGGGGCCTTGAGGTCGTTGATGGTGAAGAAGGTCTGCACGACACGGTCGCCGTCAGGCCCCGACTTCGGCGCGTCGGAGAACCGCACCCGGGCCGCGTAGGTGCCGTTCTTGAACTTGGTCGCCTTGGTGAGGACTTCGGTGTGCTTCGTCGACTCGGCGGTGCCGGCCGTCGACGTCTCCAGGTTCATGATGGAGTTGGTCCCCTCCATGGCGAAGGTGACGTTCTGCGCCGCCCAGGTCGCCCCCGGCACCCCCGGTCCGCCCGCGTTCGACCGTACGCTCCAGCCGTGGGCTCCGATCGCCGGATCGGTGTGCGAGGTGTAGTCGAAGTCGTCGAAGAGCGTGGCGCCCCCGGTCGGCGGGTCGGTCGGGTCGGGGTCCGGCCCCGGGCCGTTGCCCTCGGGCGCCGTGCCCCACACCGGCGTACCACCGACACTGGCGGTGACCTTGGACCAGTTCCCGTACGCCGTCTGGGCGGGGCCGAAGGAGTAGTCGTCGCTCTGGTTCAGCGGCTGCCAGTTGGAGCGGTGGAAGCGCAGCTGCATGTCGCCGGTGTCCGCGCCGGGCGCGAGGGTGCCGGCACCGGCGGTGAAGCCGATCTCCAGGTAGCGGTCGGCGGTGGCGGTCGGCTTGGCGAGGGTGCCGAAGGTGCCGGTGATGTTCGCGCAGCCCTTGACCGCCCAGGAGCAGGCGAAGGTGTACGAGGCGCCGGCGTCGGCCTTGAAGTAGTAGCGGATCTTGACCTGGCCGAGGGAGACCGGGGTGCTGCCGGTGTTGACGGCCTTGAACCAGGGTTCGGCCTGGTCGCTGCCGGTGGCGCTCTGCCGGTACTGGACCGCCAGCGACTCGTCCGCCGCGGCGGCGGGGCCCGCCGACAGGGTGGCGCAGCCCAGGGCGGCCACGAGGGCGGCGGCCAGGGCCGCGCGTGTCCGTGTGGTGCGCGCTCTCCTGCCGGTACTGGTGCTGGTACCGCTGCCGTCTGTGCTGGTGCTGATGCTGGTCACCTGATGTTCCTCTCGGGACGAAGACGGATCGTGGAGGGACGGCCCGCCACCTTCAGGGCGTCGAGCCGGGCGCTGTGGTGGTGCAGTCGTGCCTGGAACCCGGGCCAGTCGTGGCCGCCCGACCACGCGGTGTCGGCCAGTGCGCACAGCCGGGGGAAGGCGAGGTACTCGGCGTGTGCGGGGGTGGGGACGTATTCCGTCCACAGCTGGGCCTGGGTGCCGAGCACCCGGGCCGCGGCCGCCGGTTCCCAGTGGGCGGGTGCGGGGTCGGTCTCGTAGACGGTCCGCAGGCCGACCACCTCGCCGGGCTGGCCGGGCGGCTCCTCCGGGAGCGCGGACTGCGGGTAGTCGAGGTACGTGGAGCGGTAGGGGGCCATGATCACGTCCTGGCCCCGGCGGGCGGCGGCCAGTCCGTGGTCGCCCTCGCGCCAGGCCAGGGCCGTGAAGGCGGCCGGCAGGTCGTCTCCGGTGGCGGTCCAGCCCAGGGGCCGGCGCCCGCGCGCGCCCAGGAAGGCGCCGATGCGCTCCATGAACCAGCCGTGCAGGGCTTCGGGCCCGGACAGCCCTTCCGCGGCGACGCGCGCCAGGGCGGCGGGCGCGTGGTGCCACTCGGTGGCCGGGCACTCCTCGCCGCCGATGTGGACGTACGGCGAGGGGAAGGTTTCCATGACCTCGTCCAGTACGGTGCGGCAGAAGCCGAGGACCTCGTCGTGGACGCCCAGGACGGTGTCGCACACCCCCCAGCGGTTCCACACCTCCAGTCGCCGCTCGGGCCGGTTGCCCAGGTGCGGGTAGGCCGCGAGGGCGGCGCGCACGTGACCGGGCATCTCGATCTCCGGTACGACGGTGACTCCCCGGTCGGCGGCGTACGCCACCAGGGCGCTCAGCTCCTCGCGGGTGTACGCGCCGCCGTGCGGCACCCCTCCCACCTCGGTGAGCCTGGGGTACGCGGCGACGGGCATCCGCCAGCCCTGGTCGTCGGTCAGGTGCAGGTGCAGCACGTTGAGTTTGTGCAGGGCCAGCAGGTCGGTGAAGCGCCGCAGGAACGAAACGGGCTGGAAGTGGCGGGCCACGTCGAGCATCGCGCCGCGCCAGGCGAACCGGGGCACGTCCGTGATCTGTACGCACGGTACGGACCACCGTGTGCCGCGTACCGGTTCGGCCGACAGCGCGGCGGGCGGCAGGAGCTGCCGGACGGTCTGGACGCCGTGCAGCAGCCCTTCGGGCCGGGCGGCGCGCAGCAGGACCGCGTCACCGCCGACGGTGAGCCCGTATCCCTGTGTGCCGAGACCGGTGAGTCCGGGGTCGAGGAGGAGAACGACCCGGCCGTCCGCGGCGAGGGGCAGCGGCAGGCCGGTCGCCGGGGCCAGCAGGGTGCGCAGCAGCGCGGCCGCCGGTTCGGCGCCGGGGGCGGCGCGGATCGCCGTGGCGTCGTCGAAGGTGAACCAGCCCTGGGTCAGGCTGAGTTGCGAGGGTGTCGGGACAAGGCCGAGGCCGGGGCGCGGCAGGGACACGGCGTCTCCTATCCCTTGACCGCGCCGCCGGTCATCCCGGCGGCGACCCGGCGCTGGAGCACCAGGAAGAGGATGAGGACGGGCAGGGCGAAGAGCGTGGAGGCGGCCATGGTGGCGCCCCAGTCGGTGCCGAAGACGTTCGAGAACGAGGAGAGCCAGACCGGGAGGGTGCGGTCGTCCTGGTTCTTGATGATCAGCATGTTGGCGAAGGCGAACTCGTTCCAGGCGGTGATGAAGCCGAAGAGCGAGGTGGCGAGCAGTCCGGGCGCGAGGAGGGGGAAGGTGACTCTCCGGAACGCGGTGGCGCGGGTGCAGCCGTCCACCTGGGCGGCCTCCTCGAGTTCCACGGGGATCGCCGTGAGGAAGCCGCGCAGGGTCACGATGGTGAACGGCAGGGTGATCATGAAGTAGACGAGGGTGAGGGTGGCGAGCCTGTCGAGCATGCCGGTGTCGCGGGCGATGACGTACATCGGGATCAGCAGCGCCTCCCAGGGAGCGACCTGTGCGAGGAAGACCATCAGGACGAAGCCGCGGCGGCCTTTCCAGCGCAGCCTGGCCACCGCGAAGGCGGAGCCGAGGGCCACCGCCAGGGCCAGCAGCACACAACCGGCCGTGACGATGAGGCTGTTGCGCCAGAAGGACCAGAAGCCGTCGGCGTTCACCGCTGCGGAGAAGTGCTCCAGTGTCAGCGCGGTGGGCAGGAACACGGGCGTCTCGGCCTGGATGTCCGCGGTGGGCTTGAGGGCGGTGAGGACCATCCAGTACACGGGGAAGACGCAGAGCGCGAAGACGATGAGCGCGCCCGCGTTCAGGGGCAGCCTGCGCAGTACCGCGGAGGCGGAGGCGGACGTGGGGACAGGTCTCACAGCTCGGCCTCCTGCCGGAACATCTGACGGAAGTAGAGGATCAGCGCGGCGACCAGGATGAGTACGGTGAGGGTCGCCGCGGCCGCTCCGAGGTCGTAGCGGTGCAGCGACTGCGCCACTTGGTAGGAGTAGACCGGCAGGGTGGTGGTCGCTCCGCCGGGCCCGCCCTTGGTGACGGCCCAGATCTGGGCGAAGCACCGGAAGACCCAGATGACTTCGAGGCTGAGGACCAGGCCGAAGACGGGTGCCAGGACGGGCAGGGTGATGGAGCGGAAGATCCGCCAGCCGCCGGCGCCGTCGATGCGGGCGGACTCGAAGAGTTCGGTGGGGACCGTGGTCAGCGCGGAGTGCAGGGTGATGGCGGCGAACGGCACGGACTGCCATACGACGAGCAGGACCAGGACGGTGAAGGCCGCCGGTCCGTGCGCCAGCCAGGAGTAGTTCTCGAAGGAGTCGAACCCGAGCCGGACCAGCAGCCAGTTGACCACCCCCAGACGGGAGGAGAAGAGCCACTGGAAGACGGTGGTCGTGGCGATGACGGGGCTGGCCCAGGCGAGCACCAGTCCGCTCAGGACCAGGGTCCGCATCCGCTTGCCCAGCGCCTGGAGCATCAGCGCGACGGCCGTGCCGATCACCATGATGAGGACGACGTTGACCGCGGTCCACCCCAGCGTGCGGCGGACCACCTGCCAGAACTCGCCGTCGCGCAGGATCTCCCGGTAGTTCTCCAGGCCGGCGAAGCCCGCGTCCCCCCGGATCAGTTCCGCCATCCCGTAGTGCTGGAGGGAGATCAGCAGGTTGCGGGCGAAGGGGTAGGCGAGCAGGAGGACGACGCCGATGACGGTGGGCGCGATGAGCAGATAGGGCCACAGAGCTCCGGGACGCCTCATGATCTCTTCCCCGGCCGGGCCCCGCTCATGGGCGGAGGGTCTTGCTGATGGCGTCCGAGGCGTCCTTCGCGGCCTTCTCCGGGTCGCTTCCGGTCAGCACGGCGGTCATGTACTGCTTGATCGGGTTGGTGGCCTCGACGGCGGCCCACTGCGGGGAGTTGGGCGTGGCACGTCCCTGCGCGGCCGCGGCGGCCATGGCTGCGGTGCCCTCGTTGTCCTCGATGACCCCGGCCAGCGACGTCCTGTTGGGGACGTAGCTCATGGTCCTGGCCAGATCCGTCTGCCACTTCTCCCCGGTGAGCGACTTGACCACCTGGTACGCCGCGTCCTGGCGGGCGGAGGCGGCGGGGACGATCAGGTCGGAGCCACCGGTGAAGGTCGCTCCGGGCCTGCTTGCCGTCTTGCCGGGGATCGGGAAGAAACCGAGTTTTCCCGCCAGGGCCGGATTGGCCTGTTCCACGATCTTCGCGCCGCCGGGGACCGAGATGATCTGGGCGACGTCGCCCTTGGCGAAGACTTCCGCCTGCGGCGGCTTGGCCTCGTCGGAGTCCTCCGGGCCCTTGCCCAGCGCCTGGAGCCGCTGGTAGAAGTCCATGCCCCTGAGTGCCTCGGGGCTGTCGAGCGCCCCCTTCCAGCTGCCGCCGCTCTCCTGGGCGAGTTCGCCGCCCTCCTCCCAGATGAAGCCGGCGAGGGTGTACCAGTTCTGTCCGGGGAGGTAGATGCCCTGTGTCCTGCCCTGGTTGAGCTCTGCGGTGATCCGCAGCCACTCGTCACGGGTCTTGGGCGGGGAGGTGATGCCCGCCTTCCTGAAAAGATCCTTGTTGTAGATCACGACGCGGTTGGCCGCGTACCAGGGGATGCCGTACTGCTTGCCGTCGACCTTCCCCGGTTCGGCAAGACCGGGCAGCCAGTCGCCGCCCCGCAGGTCCCCCGTCCTGTCACTGAGGTCGAGCACTCCGCCGCTCTGCGCGTACTGCGCGACCTGGGTGTTGCCCACCTCGATGACGTCCGGGGCGTCCTTGCTCGCGAGCGCGGCGGTGATCTTCTCACCGATGCCGTCCCACTCCTGTATCTGGATGTCGAGGTCGGTGTCCTTGTGCCGCTGCTCGAAGTCCTTCTCGAATCGCTGGAGATACGCGTCGGAGACGCTGTCCTTCATGATCCATACGGTGAGCCTGCCGGGGCCTGCCGCCGCATCGGAGCCGGACGACGAGGTGCTGCAGGCGGTGAGCGCGGTAGCGGCTGCGAGAGCTGAGGCAGCGGCGATGAAGCGGATCTTCACGGGGTCACCTCGTAAGAGAGTTGACCAGTTGGCCAACTGGACAACGACGTGGCTAGAAGGTGGCATAGACCAATGGGCGCGTCAACCCTCTTGTAATCAAAGGATGTTGAGGCAGCCATGACGCGCTTCTTCGATTGAACTAGCCTTTACCACCAGACCAGTCATCGACGACGGAGCAGAGAGGTCAGGTCCATGGAGAACAGCTCCTCAGGCGCCGTACTGAAGCGGGAGCGGGTCCGGGAATTCCTCCTCGGGCTGATCGAGACACGCCGTCCCGGCGACGCCATCCCCTCGGAGCGCGCTCTCAGCGCCGAACTGGGCGTCTCCCGCCCCACCCTGCGCGCCGCCGTGGACGAACTCGTCGCCACCGGGCAGCTCGTACGCGAACACGGCCGCGGCATGTTCGTCGCCCCCGCCAAGATCACCCAGGAACTGGTCTCCGGCGACGCCGCGCTGGCCGTGCCCCGTGCGGCGGGCGCCTGGTCCAGCAGGCTGCTGAAGCTCGACACCATCCGTGCGGGCGCCCGCATCGGCCGCAAGCTGCGCGTCTCCCCCGCGGCCGAGGTGGTCTACATCGCCCGGCTGCGGCTGGTCGACGGGACGCCGATGGCCATCGAGCACCTCCACATCCCCGCCGAACTGGTCCCCTCCCTCAGCCCGCAGGAACTGGAGGCGGGCGATCTGTACGACCACTTGCGGGAGCAGCACCAGGTGTACGTCGACCAGGCGGTGCAGTCGATCGAGCCGACCGTCGTCAACGAGGCCGAGGCCGCCGTGCTCGACGTTCCGGTGCTCTCCCCGGCCCTGCTGGTGGAGCGCCTCACCACCGACACCGCGGGCCATCCCGTCGAGTACGTCCACTCGGTCTACCGCGGCGACCGCTACCGCATCGTCTCCCGGCTCGCCCTCGGGACTTCCGCCCCGCGTCCACGTGCCGAAGGGCACCACCCGGGCATTCCGCCCGGCGACTTCGCGCACGGCGACATCATCACGTCGTCGACGACGGGAGACGCGTACTGACCGGCGCGACGGGGGCCGGCCCTCACGGGAGGGGCCGGGTTCCGCCATGACCCGAACGGGGCCAGTTGCGTGGGCTGTGCGAGGGACAAGGCGGCATGGCGTGTTTCCCGGCGACCGCCCCGGGGTCTATATGAGCAGGTTCCCGTGAAACCAGGACTGGAGTACGCACATGAGTTCTGCCGCCGGTGCGTGGCATTGCCTGTCCGACCACACGAAGGGCCTGGAGCACGGCACACCGCGTCACATGGCGTTCGGGGACGAGACCGCCTGGAGCACCGCCTCGATCCGGCGCCGCCCCCGGACCCTCCCGGTCGTCCGGTGACGCCGACGATACCCATCGACCGCAGTCGCGGAGGGAAGCAGCCATGACCACCCTGTGCAGGCCGGCCATCGCCGTCCCTGACCACATCATCACTCTCGACGAAACACTGGAACTCGCCCGGCAGTTGCACTCCGGCCACGAGCAACTGGGCCTGGCACTGCGGCTGATCGAGAACACCGGCGTACTCACCCGGCACATCGTCCAGCCGATCGCCGACACCCTGCGCCATCCGGGATTCGAGCAGCGCAACCTGCTGTACACCGCGGAGGCCAAGTCACGCGTCCCCGACGTGGTCGAACGCGCGCTCGACCACGCCGAACTGAAGGCCCGGGACATCGATCTGCTGATCTACGTCTCGTGCACCGGGTTCATGATGCCCTCGATGACGGCATGGATGATCAACTCGCTCGGGTTCCGCTCCAACACCCGCCAGCTGCCCATCGCCCAGCTCGGGTGTGCGGCCGGCGGTGCCGCGATCAACCGGGCCCACGACTTCTGCCTCGCCTACCCGCAGTCCAACGTGCTCATCGTCGCCTGCGAGTTCTGTTCGCTGTGCTACCAGCCGACCGACCTGGGAGTGGGGTCGCTGCTGTCCAACGGGCTGTTCGGCGACGCCCTCGCCGCGGCCGTCGTACGCGGCGAGGGCGGCACGGGCGTGGCGCTGGAGCGCAACGGCTCGCACCTGGTCCCGGACACGGAGGACTGGATCTCCTACAGCGTCCGCGACACCGGCTTCCACTTCCTCCTGGACAAGCGGGTCCCGGGCACGATGGAGATGCTCGCGCCCGCACTGCGTACGCTCGCGGACCAGCATCTCTGGGACGTCTCCGGCCTGGACTTCTACATCGTCCATGCCGGTGGTCCGCGCATCCTGGACGACCTCTCCCACTTCCTGGACCTCCCGCCGGAGACCTTCAGGTTCAGCCGCGCGACGCTCACCGAGCGTGGGAACATCGCGAGCGCCGTCGTCTTCGACGCCCTCGACCGCCTCTTCGAGGAAGGCCGGGTCGCCGGTTCCGGTACGGGTCTGATCGCCGGGTTCGGTCCCGGCATCACCGCCGAGATCGCCCTGGGCCGCTGGACGGGGACATCACCCGTCGTCGGCACGGCGGACGAGACGGCCGTCTTCTCCGAACGCGACGTACTGCCCTCCGGGCTCCGGCACGCCCCCGCCTCCGCTCGTCCGCCCGCCACTGCCCGGCCGGTGAGGTAGGGGCTCCGGTCACAAGGACACGGGCGGGTCAGGTCTTCAGCAGGGCCGAACCGAACCAGTCGGAGGCGTCGCGCACCCCGGGCAGCGCGAAGAAGTACCCGCCGCCGGTCGGTGAGACGAACCGGGCGAGCGGCTCGCCCGCGAGCCGCTTCTGCATCGTGGCGAACTGCCGCGCGACGTCCTGCTGGTAGCAGCAGAAGACCAGTCCGAGGTCGAGGCTGCCGTCCGTGTCGAATCCGCCGTCGTAGTTGTAACTCCTGCGCAGAAGGAGGGAGTCGGCGGTCTCGGCCGTGCGTGGATTGGCGAGCCGGATGTGGGAGTCCAGCGGGGTCTTCTTGCCGTGCGGATCCTTGCCGTAGTCCGGCAGGTCCTCCTCACGGCGGCCGTCCAGCGGAGCGCCGGACGCCTTGCGGCGGCCGAAGATCTTCTCCTGGGTCGCGGTCGGCACTCTGTCCCAGGATTCCACGCGGAAGCGGATGAGGCGGAGCACCTGGTAGCAGCCGCCCGCGGTCCAGGCCGGCTCGCCGGAGGAAGGCTTCACCCATACGAGCCGGTCCATCTCCTTGGACGAGGCCGTATCCGGGTTGATGATCCCGTCCTTGAAGCCGACGAAGGTGCGTGAGGCACCCGAGGGCCGCGCCGGATTGTGGAAGCCGTCGGCCCGCCAGCGGGGCCGCATCCTTCCGTCGGTCCGGCGCGCCAGTTCCCGGATGACGTGTACGACGGCGTCCGGGTGCTCAGCGCAGATCTGCAGCGAGAGATCACCGTGGCAGGTCGCCGGGTCGAGACGGTCGTCGGGAAACTCCGGCATCGGGGTGAGGAGCCGTGGCCGGCGGCCGGCGAGACCGAAACGGTCGTCGAAGAGCGACGCGCCGACGCCGAGCGTGATGGTCAGACCGTCCTGGGTCTGCGGCTCGGCGGCCACTTCCACGTCCTTGGGCTTCACACCCCGGATGAGAAGGCGGGCCTGTTCGGTGAGCGTCTTGAACAGTTCCTTGAGTTCCTTGCGGTCCTCGGCCAGGACGTCGAAGGAGATGAACCCGGCGAAGGCCTGCTGCTCGGTGATGATCCCCGCCTGGTGAGCGCCGTGGAACGGGTAGCGGCGCACGGTTTTGCGGCAGGGCCCGGCGGCCGGGGCGCCGTACGCGGCCGGCTGCGCGGCGTACGCTTCCAGGCTTCCGAAGCCGGTGGCCGCCGCACCGGCGACGGTGGCGGCCCGTCGCAGAAATCTCCGCCGCCCGTCGTCCTGCCGCCGCGCATCGACCTGGTCACGTCCCATGGTTCCGCCGTCCTGTCGTCGCACGACCCGCTGACTCGCTGCCCCGGTGGAGCGACCCGGCGTGGAAACCCGGTGCCCGGTTGCAGCATCCGTGCGCGATTCTGGAACATCGCTGGTCAAAGAGGTGGACCAACACTTCACCGACTGGCGGATTCATGCAGGAGTGTGCCGGCCTGTCGTCCGCTTGGACTACCGGCCCCGGGCCGGTCGTACGTCGCCCGAAGGTCCCCGGGCTCGCCCCCTGAACTGCGCGAGGCCGCCTCCACGAGCACGGGAGGCGGCCTCGCGCAGCGGGCGCGGCTCAGTGAGAGTCCGCCCGGTGGACCGTCATGGACCCGCCGGCCGGCCAGGGCGTCGTGACTCCGGCTACCGGCCGCTCCGCTCGCCGTACCGCGCCGGACCGCGCCGGACCGCGACAAAGGACCCGTTCGCTGCTGAGCACACAACTGCGCCTGCGGGGGAACCCGTTCTCGTCACCCGCGCCCCGTCACACACTGCCCTCCAGCGACGCTTCACGTCCTGCCGGCGGCGGATCGTTACGCGCCTTCGGCTCCCGTACTCGGCACGGCAGCCGGCTGTTCCGTGGCGGATCCGTCCTTGACGGCCCTGTAGTAGACGGACTTCTGCTGCTTGGTTCGTTCGCTCTGGTTCTTGGCGACCGACGCCTCAAGGGCGTTGCGCACCACTGTGACGCTCAGCGTGCGTTCGGGGTGTTCCTGTGCCAGTTCCTGGGCGACTTCGGCCGCCGACCGCGGTTCCTGGTGCCTGGCGAGAACGGCGACGACGAGTTCCCGCAGCGGGGGCACGTTCTTGTTGGTCTTTGCCCCGCTCTTCGGTTCCGCGGCCTTCCTGGGACGCTTGTCGTTGTCGGAGCCTGCCTTTGCGCGCCGCGCCCTGGGAACTGTCGCGGTCTTGACCGCCTTGGCCTTCTTCACGGGAGGAGTGCCCAGGGCCGCCTGCATGCTCACCAGCAGTTCGTGGTCCTTCTGCAGGGCTTCGAGCTGCGCCTGGAGAGTGGCCACCTCGGACCTGATGCGTTCCTGCTCCCTCGTGTTGCGCTCCAGATCGGCGTCGACCTGCTTGGCGTACTGGGTCTGCAGAGTGGGATTGCTTTCCGGCATGACTACTCGCTTTCCTTGCACGTCTGTTGGAGGCGGATGTTACTCACATTTGTTGCTCTTCAGAACCTCGTGGGATTTACGTCACCGGCAAACAACCCACGCATCGCGCCGACGCGCACGACGTTCGTCCCGCACACCGCCCGTCAGAACGGGGCGGATGTTCTCACTGGAACCATGCGTGGGTGGAGAGTTCCGGGCGTACACCGTGCTGGGCGCGGGCGAGGACGACAGCGCTCGATACGAGCCCGACGTGACTGAGTCCTTGGGGGAAATTACCGAGGAAGGAGAGGTCTCCCGGGGAGATCTGCTCGGCGAACAGACCGAGCGGACTGGCGTAGGAACACAACTTCTCGAAGAGTTCGGAGGCTTCGTCGACGCGGCCCTGGCCTGCGAGGTTGTCCACCATCCAGAAACTGCACAGCAGGAACGCGCCCTCCGGCTCGTCGAGTCCGTCGGGTGAGTCCTGCGGGAGATAGCGGTACAGCAGACCGTCGCCCGCACCGAGCCGTTCGGCGATCGCCCGTGTGGTGGCGACCATGCGCGGGTGGTCGGCGGGCAGGACACGTCTGAGCGGCAGAGCGAGGAGTGAGGCGTCCAGTCCGCCTCCCCGGCCGAGGTGTTCGGTGAGGGAGTTCATCCGCTCGTCCCACGCGTCGTGGATGATCGTTTCGGTGAGGTGCCGGGCCTCCGTGGCCCATGTGGTGGCGTCGCCCGGCAGGCCCAAACGGGTGACGAGCCGCGCCGCGCGGTCGAGTGCCACCTGGCACATCGCCGCGGAGTACGTGAAGGGGCGCCCCGGGGTCCGTACCTCCCAGATGCCGTGATCCGGCGCCCTCCAGGCGGTGCGGGCCTGTTCGGCCAGGCCGGCCAGGCGGTGCCACAGGCCGTCGCTCAGCGTTCTGCCGGTGGCCGCCCACTGGAAGGCACAGTCCAGGAGTTCTCCGTAGACGTCGTGCTGCACCTGCTCCGCCGCGGCGTTGCCCCAGCGCACGGGTGAGGAACGGCGGTACCCCTCCAGTTCCTCGTCGACGACTTCGACCGGCGCCGGCCGGCCGTCCACGGCGTACAGGACGCGCAGCCGCCCTTCGCGCCCGGCGGCGGTGAGCGCCCAGTGGAGGAAGCCGCCGGCCTCGGAGGTCAGGCCGATCCGGCGCAGGGCGAACACCGTGTACGCGGCATCACGTATCCACGCGTAGCGGTAGTCCCAGTTGCGGTCTCCTCCGACGCATTCGGGCAGCGACGAGGTGGGGGCGGCGACGATGGCGCCGTTCTCGACGTGCTCCAGGAGCTTGAGGGTGATGGCCGAGCGCCGTACCAGGTCGGCGCGGGGAGAGTCGTGCACGATGCTCGCCGACCAGCGTCGCCACGCTTCCACGGTGCCGGTGATGCAACTGTCGGCCGGCGGACCCGGGCGGGAGGCCCCCCGGTCCCACTGCCCGTTCCAGCGCAGGCCCACCCGGAGCTCCTCCCCTTCGCCGAGAGGCACTGTGCACTGGGGGCCGGACAACGGCCGGGAGGCGCTCAGATACAGCTCGAGGGACTGACGCGGGCAGGCCAGCCGGCAGCCCCCGGCGGTGCTCCCGGACCGGGCACCGCCGTACGGCCGTACCGCCACGGTCAGGTCGACGCTGCCGTGCACGACCTTCGCGTGACGGACCAGTTCCCCCCTGCCTGCGGGGGCGTCCTCCTCCAGGTGCGCACCCGCTTCGAGGAGGAACGCATCGGTGACCTCGACGACTCCTGTGTCCGCGAACAGCTCCGTCACCAGGACCGCGGTGTCCTCGACGTAGTACTGACGGCTTTCCCGCAGTCCCTGCGGTGCGATCAGGAAGGAACCGCCGCAGTGCCGGTCGAGCAGTGAGCAGAACAGTGGCGGAGCGTCGAAGCGGGGGACGCACATGAAACTGACGGCGCCGTCGCGGCCCACCAGGGCGCACCCGCGGCCGTCTCCTATCAGACCGTGGTCCTCGATCGGCAGGTACCCGTCCCGGGGCAGTCGCGACCGCTCGTTCATACCTGGCCCTGTACCCACTGAGCGCGGAGAGGATCAGCCGGCGGGGCTCGGCGCCGGTCCGGCGCCGGTGCGGGACCCGCTGCGGCCGGGAGACCGGGACGGTCCGGCCGTCGGCGTGCAGCCGTGGCGGGGCTGTGTGACTCTTGCCGCGGGACCATGCCTCACCGACGGGAGGAGACGGTGATGAATCAGCTCGGAGACAAGCCGGAAGAGGTCCGCAAGCGGCTGGAGGAAGAGAAGCGGACCGCCCGGGAGCAGGACCGGAGCCGGGATTCCGCCGGCCGGGGCCCCGAGTCCGAGGAGCCGTCCGAAAAGGCGCACGAGCCGACGTACGGGGACGAGCGGGATTCGGGCTGACCGCGCGGGAGGCCGGACCGGTGCCGGGCAGCAGGCCGCCATGTCAGGGGCCGTCTTCCGGCCGGCCCTCGGCCCGGTCGTGCCCGTCGCCCCGCTTCGCGGCCGGCATCGTCGTGCTCACGGTCGGCACCGAGGACCGCACGGCAGTCCTTGTGCACCTCCGGCCCCGTCTGCGCAGCACTGCCCGGGTACCAGGTGTGTGGCGACGTGGGACCGGCGTCCGTGACGGGTTCGGCCGACCATGTCGTGGCCGCGCGGACCGGGGCGTACGACGGAGTGATCCGGTGGCAACCGGGAGCGGAGCCACCCGGTGCCGGGTGACATGCGTACGTGGGTGTCCGCCGGCGAGCCGTCCACGACCGGTGTCGGCTGCGTGAGCATGTCCCGGCCCTGCGATCGCTGAGTGCCGTTCCGGCCCATGTGAGGCCCCCGGATGTGGCCCTGCCCGACGAAACGGCGTATGACGGGCAGCGCCGGGGCGCGGCGGCACGGTTTCGCTTCGGCGCGCTCCCCTGCCCGTGCCGGACCGGCCTACCAGCGCATCGCTGTCGCGCGCACAGAGCTGAAGTCCATGGCCTGCTCCACCTCCCGCAGGGTCTGCTCGGCGATCTGGCGCACCTCGGCGGGTACGTCGCCTCGCTCCTCTATGAGACCTGCGTAGATCGGTGCCTCGGCATGGTGTGTGGAACTCACGTGATGAGGGCCCTTCGAGTCGGTACGTGTGCGGTTTCTGGCGGCGGCAGGAAACGGAGGACGAGTGTAGGGGGTCTGTGGAGTGCCGGAGCAGACCGCCCCCGTGTCCGGGCTTCGCGACCCGCAGCTTACGGCGTGAGCGTCGTGCGGCTCCGGCCCGCCCGGCCCACCGGGACGGTGTCAGTGGGGCGTGACACCGTCCGCCGCATGGTGAACTCGCGTGCGGGACGCGGCGCGGACGTGTTCCGGGAAGGGGATTTCCCGGTCCGCGCACTGACCTGCGTGTGGGATCTGTCTCCTTCCGGAGCGGCGTCACCGTCGAAGGCGCTCCCGGGCAGCGGCCCCTCACGACGGGTGCGCCCCGGTCCGTCACCATCCGGACCGGGGCGCGTTCGGCGTCGGTGTTCACGAAGTGGCGCTCACCCGCTGGGCGGGGAAGCCGTGGGTGCGGGCGGCCACCACCACGAGCAGGACCGGCACCAGGAGCACAAGGACGCTCCAGGGGAAGGAGGTGGAGCCGAAGCGGTCGAGGAGGAGCCCGCCGACGACTCCGCCGCCCGCCATGGCCGCGTTCCACAGCGTGACGAGCATGGCCTGCGCGGCGTCGGCCGAGTCTTTGCCCGCGTCGCCCACGGCGGTCTGCAGCAGCGTGGGGGCGCCTCCCCATCCGAGCCCCCACAGTGTCACGGCGAGGTAGACCATGGCGGGGCTGTCGGCGAGCACCGCCAGGATGGCGGCGGCCACGGCGACCAGGACGGTGCCGGCGATGGTGAGGGTCCGCGGCCGGCGGTTGATCTGAGCGCCCACGATCCAGATGCCCGCCAGGGAGGCGGCGCCGAAGACCAGCAGTACGAGGTCGGTCGAGTCGCCCATGCCGAGCCGGTCGAGGAACGTGGCGATGAAGGTGTAGAGGATGGTGTGGGCCAGTACGAACACCAGGGTGACGAACAGGACCGGTGTCACCCCGGGGATGCGCAGGGTCCGCAGGACCGGGGTCCGGCCGTCCTGCCGCTGCCCGGGGTAGTCGGGAACCGCAGCGGTGATCCACGCGAGCAGGAGGACGGTGAGGGCGGTCATGGTCAGGAACGCCACCTGCCAGCTGAGCACCTTGCCGAGGAAGGTTCCCGCGGGCACCCCCAGCGACAGGGCCACCGGGATGCCGGCCATGGCGATCGCGATCGCTCTGCCTTGCAGGTGTACGGGCGCCATGCGGCGGGCGTATCCGGCCAGCAGGGCCCAGGCCAGGCCCGCGGCGACCCCGGCGACGAACCGGGCCACCATGGTCAGGGAGTAGTCGGACGAGACCGCGGTGACCGTGTTGGCGGCGGCGAATCCCGCCATCGCCGTCAGCAGCAGACGCTTGCGCCGCCACCGGGCGGTGGCGGCGGTCAGGGGGATCGCCGTGAGCGCGGTTCCGACGGCGTAGACCGTCACCGTCTGCCCCGTGGCCGATTCGCTGACGCCCAGGTCGGCGCTCATCGCGGGCAGCAGACCCGCGGGCAGGGTCTCGGTCAGGCTGGTGACGAAGACGGCGGTGGCCAGAGCCAGCAGCGCCGGCAACGGGAGTTTCTGGTGGGTGGTCCCGGCATCGGGGCGGGTGAGTTCGGTCGTGTGGTTCCGCATGCCGAGTATGCTCGATCCCTCACATCGATGTGAGGGTCAACGCGGCGAGCCGTGAGGTGGATCACATGCGTATCGGAGAGCTGTCGGAGCGCACCGGCACACCCCGGCGACTGCTGCGCTACTACGAGGAGCAGGGGCTGATCGCCGCCGACCGCTCCCCCAACGGCTACCGCGAGTACGACGAACGCTTCGTGGACCGGGTCGCGCAGATCAGGGGACTGCTCGATGCCGGACTGCCGACCCGGATCATCAGACAGATCCTCCCGTGCCTCGACAAGCCCCGGACCATCCACTTCCCCGACGCGACACCGGAGATGCTCGCCACGCTGGAACTCGAACGCGACCGCCTCACCGAACGCATCGAGTGCCTGACCCGCAACAGGGACGCCATGGCCGAATACCTGGAGGCGGTGCGCGGCGACAACCCTCCGGACACCGCCCGCGCGTCCGGCGACCGGGAGGCCGCGCCCGCCACGGTCTGAACCAGCGGGACGAGTACGTGCGGTTTCCGCCCGCGGTGTTTCCGGGGGCGCCCTGAGCGGCCGTGTCGGCTGTTCGCGTGAAATCCGGGAACGAAGCAGGGATTTCGGCGTGTCCGTGGGAGGGATGGCTGCTGGGCGCTGTATCGGCGTCCGTTCCGGGAACCGGTGCGGTGGCGTGATCGCTCGCTGCCCCACCGGAGAGAAGGGAGCAGTTTTCATGCACAGACGACTCGTGCCTGTCACCGCGGCCGCGATGGTCCTCTCCGGCATGTCGATGACGTCGGCGTATGCCGCACCGGTGAGCGCCGGCGACTCCATGTTCGTGAAGGCGGCCCATCAGGGCAACCTTGCGGAGATCGCCGCCGGGCAGGACGCCCGGAAGAACGCCACCACCGCGTGTGTGAAGAAGGTCGGGGCGGTGCTGGTACGCGACCACACCAAACTGGACGCGGACGTGAAGGCACTGGCGGCCAAGCTGAACGTGACGCTGCCGGGGTCCCCGACCCCGGAGCAGAAGAAGCAGCTGGCCGCCGTGCGGGCCAAGGCCGGTACGCCCGCCTACGACAAGGCCTGGCTGAAGGTCCAGGAGGCCGCGCACACGGCGACCCTGGCGCTCATCGACAAGGAACTGTCCGTGGGGAAGAACGCTGAGGTCAAGGCCGCTGCCCGCAGTGCGCGGCCCGTGGTGGCGATGCACCTGGCGATGGTGCGCGGAGGCGTCTGCCACGCCGGCAAGGACGCCGGCAAGGTCCGGGCCGGCAGCGGCGGGCACCTGGCCGCCGGCGAGGACTCGCTCGCCGTGGCGGGCGTCGCCGGTCTGGCCGGCGGTGGGCTGCTCGCCGCAGGCGGAGCCCTCTGGCTCGTACGCGACCGACGCCGCTCCCCCGAGCGCCCTTAGGTCATGGTGGGACGCCGGTTCGCCACCGTGCTGACCTTGTGCGGCCTGGGCGCGATGGCAGCCGGATGGGTGCTGGTCAGCGGCCCGCAGCCGCGCCTCCGGGACGCGGGCACGCTGTCGCCGGTTCGGGGCCCCGCGACGGCAGGCGACGGCGCGCCGGCGTCCCCGCCCCAGAGCATTCGCGGCCCGGGACGGTTCGAGGCCGCGCTCGTGCCGGTCGCCGCGGCGGCCGACGGAGCACTGGTCCTGCCCGAAGAGCCCGGCACCGGCGGGTGGTGGGCGCTGGGCGCCGCCCCGGGCGCCTCCCGCGGAACCGTCCTGGTCGCCGGGCACCTCGACACCCGCGAAAGCGGGCCGGGAGCGTTCGCGGCGCTGCACGAGTTCGAGCTGGGCGCCCGCGTCGTACTGACCGGCGCCGACGGCCGCGCCCACACCTACCGGATCACGGCCCGCCGCAGCTACCGGCAGGAAGCTCTGCCGGGCGATCTGTTCGACTCCGGCGGCGTCGCACGGCTGGCGCTGGTCACATGCGCCGGAGGTTACGACCACGCCACCGGCCGGTACGAGGACAACCTGGTCCTGTACGGTATGCCCGCCACTGCGCCCTCCCTGCCGCAGCGCCGTTGACGTCCGCGTGCGACCGCGGGGCGCGAGGCCACCGGGCCGCGGACGGAACGCGCGAGCACCGGCCTCGCGCGACACCGGGCGTGACAGCCCCGGCCGCGTCGGAGCCGAAACCGTGCGGTCCGGTCACGAGGACGGCGGGGCTCGACGCCCGGTTCGGCGGGGCGGCGCCGGTGGCCGCCGCGAGCCGTCCGCCCCGGCCCGACGCGGACCCGCCGGTCCGGACTCCGGCGCGGGACAGGCAACCGGCCGCGACCGCCCGCGGACCGGGGAGATCGTCCGGGCCGGGCGCGACGTCCGTACGCCGCCGGAACCATCCCCGTGAGCGCGGGCGGCGCCGGTTTCCGTGCCGCCCCGTCCGCGCAAGATCTTCGTCCTTGACAGCGGGTGAAGCCGTGGGTGAGTCTTCGAGCGTCCGATGGGAACGTTCCCATTCGGCCGGGGAGCGCAAGCGCCCGGGCCTCGCCGCACCCGCGCAACAGGAGACAGCACATGTCCGACCGTCCGGTCCGTTGGGGCATCCTGGCCACCGGCCCCATGGCCGCCGCCTTCACCGAAGACCTGTCCCTGATCCCGGAGGCGGAGGTGGTCGCCGTCAGTTCTCGCTCCGAGCACTCCGCCCGGCTCTTCGCCGACCGGTTCTCCATCCCCCGCTCGTACGGCAGCTGGCAAGCTCTCGCGGCGGATCCGGAGGTCGACGTCGTCTACGTCGCCACGCCGCACGCCCATCACCTCGCGGCCACCACCGCCTGCCTCGACGGCGGCAAGGCGGTGCTGTGCGAGAAGCCGTTCGCCCTGAACCGGGCGCAGGCCGCGTCGATGGCCGCGCTGGCGGAGCGTCACTCCCTCTTCCTCATGGAAGCCATGTGGACCTCCCTCAACCCCCTGGTCCGGCGCGTCCGCTCCATGGTCGACGAGGGCCTCATCGGTGAAGTCCGCTCCGTGCACGCGGACTTCAGCGGGCGGGTCCCGCACGTCCCCGGGAGCAGGCTGCGCGACCCCGCCGCCGGCGGCGGTGCCCTCCTCGATCTCGGCACGTACCCCGTGTCGTTCGCCCACCTGCTGCTGGGTCCGCCCGACCGGGTGGCGGCCTGGGCGGACCTCACCGACGAGGGGGTGGACGAGAGCACGGCGATGGTCCTGGGCTACGACAGCGGGGCCATGGCCGTCCTGTCCTGTTCGCTGGCGGCCGACAGCGCGCGCAGCGCCGTCGTCCACGGCACCGCGGGCCGGATCGAGATACCCGCCGACTTCTACAACCCGCGGTCCCTGGTCCTGCGGCGCGACGGACACGACCCGCAGACGCTCGTCGCGGAGCCGCAGAGCGGTAACGGTTACGGCCACCAGGCACGGGAAGTGATGCGCTGCCTGCGGGAGAAGCAGACCCAGTCGGACCTGGTCCCGCTGCGGGGCACCCTCGAGGTCATGGGCACGCTGGACAAGGTCCGCGAACTCGTCGGTCTGCGCTATCCGGGCGAGTGAGCGAGTGAACCACGCGCATGTCCCCCACCCGGCCGAATTTAGGATGCACCCCATGGAACAGCGACTTTTGGGCAGGACCGGCCGGAGCGTCTCCGTCGTCGGGCTCGGTACGTGGCAGCTCGGTGCCGACTGGGGCGCCGTACGGGAGGAGGACGCCCTCGGCGTCCTGGACGCGGCGGTCGACGAGGGGGTCACGTTCTTCGACACGGCCGATGTGTACGGGGACGGGCGCAGCGAGCAGCTGATCGGGCGCTACCTGCGCGAGCGGCCGGACGCCGGTGTGTTCGTCGCCACCAAGATGGGCCGCCGCGCCGAACAGCTGCCCGAGAACTACGTGCTGGACAACTTCCGCGCCTGGAACGACCGGTCACGCCAGAACCTCGGCGTGGACACCCTGGATCTGGTGCAGCTGCACTGCCCCCCGTCCTCGGTCCACTCCTCCGGCGAGGTCTTCGACGCGCTGGACACCCTGGTGGCCGAGAAGCGGATCGCCGCCTACGGCGTGAGCGTCGAGACGTGCGCCGAGGCCCTCGCCGCGATCGCGCGCCCGGGTACGGCGAGCGTGCAGATCATCCTCAACCCGTTCCGCCTCAAGCCGCTCGAAGAGGTGCTCCCCGCCGCTGCCGAGGCCGGCGTGGGCATCATCGCCAGGGTCCCCCTCGCCTCGGGCCTGCTGTCGGGGAAGTACACCAAGGAGACCGTCTTCGCCGGTGACGACCACCGGACCTACAACCGGCACGGCGAGGCGTTCGACCAGGGGGAGACGTTCTCCGGCATCGATTTCGAGACCGGTGTCGAGGCCGCCGCCGAGTTCGCCGCTCTCGCTCCGCACGGGGCGACGCCCGCGCAGACGGCCCTGCGGTGGATCATCCAGCAGCCCGGTGTGAGCAGTGTGATCCCGGGCGCGCGTTCGGCCGGGCAGGCCCGCGCGAACGCGGCGGCCGCTGCGCTTCCGGCGCTGCCCGAGGCGACTCTCAACTCCGTACGGGAGCTGTACGACGAGCGCATCCGCGCGCAGGTGCACCACCGCTGGTAGGCGCTCCGCGTCCTTTGCGCACGACTGGGCCCGGCGTGCTGTGCGCACGCCGGGCCCAGTCGTCGAACAACCAGTAAAATACGGCTACTTGGCCGGTTCCTGCGTCACCGGCAGCGCGTCCGTCGCCGGCAGCGTGCCGGTGCGCGCCACACCGGCGTACCAGCGGGCACTCGCCTTCGGGGTGCGCCGGCCCGTCGGGTAGTCGACGTAGACGGCGCCGAAGCGCTTGCTGTATCCGTAGCCCCACTCGAAGTTGTCGAGCAGGGACCACAGGAAGTAGCCGCGGACGTCCACGCCCGCCTGGATCGCCCGGTGGACCGCGGTGAGGTGGCCGTGCAGGTAGGCGACCCGGTCGGGGTCGATCACCTCGCCCTGCGGGTTGACGTAGTCGTCGAACGCCGCGCCGTTCTCCGTGATCATGAGGGGCAGGCCCGGGAAGTCCTTCTTGAGGCGGAGCAGCAGGTCGTACATGCCACTGGGGTCCACGGCCCAGCCCATCGCCGTGGTGGAGCCCGGAGGCAGGTGGAAGTTCACGTTGTCGGCGCCCGGCCACGGGCTGTGCGCGCTGTTGCCGTGGCCGTCGGAGCCGTGGGCGGCCTCGCCGTCGGCGGCGGAGACCAGGGTCGGCGTGTAGTAGTTGACGCCCAGGAAGTCGAGCGGCTGGCGGATGTCGGCCGTGTCGCCGTCCTGCACGAAGGACCAGTCGGTGAGGTGGGCCGTGTCGCTCAGCAGGTCGGCCGGGTACGCGCCGCCGAGCACGGGGCCGGTGAAGATGCGGTTGGCCAGCGCGTCGATACGGCGGGCCGCGTCCACGTCCTCGGCGCTCTCGGTGAGCGGCCGCACGTGGTGGACGTTGAGGGTGGTGGAGATCTGCGCGTCGCCGGGCAGGGCGGCGCGCAGTGCCTGCACGGCCTTGCCGTGGGCCAGGTTGAGGTGGTGGGCGGCGCGCAGGGCGGCGACGGGTTCGGTGCGGCCCGGTGCGTGGACGCCGGAGGCGTAGCCGAGGAAGGCACTGCACCAGGGCTCGTTGAGGGTCGTCCAGGTCCGTACCCGGTCTCCCAGGGCGTCGGCGGCCAGGGCGGCGTACTCGGCGAAGCGTTCGGCGGTGGCGCGTTCCGGCCAGCCGCCCATGTTCTCCAGTTCCTGCGGCAGGTCCCAGTGGTAGAGCGTGGCGACGGGCTTGATGCCCTTCTCCAGCAGCTCGTCGGTCAGCCTGCGGTAGAAGTCCAGCCCCTTCTGCACCGCGGGGCCGCGGCCGGTGGGCTGGATGCGGGGCCAGGCCAGGGAGAAGCGGTAGGCACCCACACCGAGGTCGGCCATGATGGCGACGTCCTCCTGCCACCGGTGGTAGTGGTCGGTGGCGATGTCCCCGGTGTCGCCGTTGCGGACCTTGCCCGGGGTGCGGGAGTAGGTGTCCCAGATGGACGGGGTGCGCCCGTCCTCCGTCGCCGCTCCTTCGATCTGGTACGCGGCGGTCGCCGTGCCCCAGAGGAATCCCGGGGGGAAGGTGCGGGTGTCGGGGGTCTGCGGAGCGGGCTCGCTGCGTCGGACTGCGGTGACCACGTACGTAAGTCCTTCCGGAAGGGGATGTCAGATGCGTGAGAGGTCGTGCTGGGAGAAAGGAGAGAGGAGGAGGTGAAGGGGCGCCGCGCGCTCAGCCCTTGACCGCTCCCTGCATGATGCCGCCGACGATCTGGCGGCCGAAGACGATGAACATCGCCAGCAGCGGCAGTGTGCCGAGGAGCGCGCCCGCCATGATGACCGACTGGTCCTTGACGTATCCGGCGCTGAGCTGGGTCAGCGCGACGGGCACCGTCGGGTTCTCCATGTTGAGCGCGACGAACGGCCAGAAGAAGTCGTTCCACGCGTGCACGAACGTGATCATGAAGAGGACGGACATCGCCGGGCGGGCGACCGGCAGCACGATGCTCCAGAAGATGCGCAGCGAGTGGGCGCCGTCCACCCGGCCGGCCTCGACGAGCTCGTCGGGCAGTGCCTCACTGAGGTACTGCCTCATGAAGAACACGCCGACCGCGCTGACCAGGGTGGGGAAGATGACGGAGGGCAGCTTCTGGCCCCAGCCCAGGTCACTCATCATCATGAACAGCGGCACGACGCTGAGCTGCGGCGGGACCATCATCGTGCCGATGACGAGCATCAGCAGGAGGTTGCGGCCCTTGAAGCGCAGTTTGGCGAAGGCGAACCCGGCCAGGGTGGCGAACAGCACCGTGGCGGTCGCGATGGAGCCGGCGACGATCAGGCTGTTGAGCAGCGCCTTGCCCATCGCGGCGTCTTCCCACGCCTTGGCCAGGTTGGAGAAGAGGTTCGGGCCGGGGAGGAACGGCGGCGGGGTCTGTGTGACACGGGTGTTGTCCGTCGAGGCCGCCACCATCGTGAAGTACAGCGGGAACAGCGAGGTGAGCGCGGCGATCCCGAGCAGGATGTACGCGAGGGGGCCCGCGTGGTGCTGGCGCCCGGCTCCGGTGCGCAGCAGCCGGCGGCGGCTGCGGCCGCCGGATGCCGTGGTGGTCGTACGCGGGGCGAGCTCGTCCGGCCGGGCCTGGAGGCTGTCGGTGGTCATGGGCTGGCTCCTGGTCAGGATGAGCGGGACGACGTGAGGCGCTGGAGGAGACGCTGCAGCAGGAAGACGAGGATGACGATGAGGAACATCGCCCACGCGACGGTGGCGGCCCGTCCCATCTGGTAGTTCTTCCAGCCCGCCTCGTACAGCAGCAGACCCAGCGTCTGGTACTGGTTGTCGGCGCCGCCGCTGATGCCGTTGGGTCCCTGGCCGAAGATCAGCGGCTCACCGAAGATCTGGGTCGCCCCGATGGTCGACAGCACGATCGTGAAGACGATGGTGGAGCGGATGCCGGGGACGGTGACCTGGCGGAACTGCTGCCAGCGCGAGGCGCCGTCGATCGCCGCGGCCTCGTAGCGGTCGCGCGGGATGGCCTGCATGGCGGCCAGGTACAGCAGCGCGTTGTAGCCGGTCCAGCGCCAGATGACGATCGTCGAAATGGCGAACTGAGCGGGCCACTTGGAGTCTTCCCAGTCGACGCCGTCGACGCCGAACAGCTCGATGAACCAGTTGATCATGCCGAAGTCACGCTCGAACAGCATGGTGAACACGAGTGCCGCCGCGCCCACCGAGGTGGCGTACGGCGCGAGCGCGGCGACCCGGAAGAAGGTCGAGCCGCGCAGCTTGTAGTTGAGCAGGTGCGCCAGGCCCAGCGCCAGCATGAGCTGCGGCACCGTGGAGATGACACCGATGGTGAAGGTGTTGGCGAAGGCGTTCCAGAACTGGTCGTCCTGGATCAGTTCGGTGTAGTTGCCGAACCCCTTCCACTCCATGATGTCCAGAGTGGCGAGCTCCACCTTGTGGAGCGAGATCCAGAACGTGTAGAGCAGGGGGTAAAGGCTGAACGCCGCGAAGATGAGGAAGAACGGCGCCACGAAGCTGTACGGGGCGCCCTTCAGATCCAGACGGTGCAGGAGGTTGCGCCGGCCCTGCTGAGGACGGCCCCCTTCACCACTGGCCTTGTTCTTCTTCGTACCACCGGCCGGAGCCGGCCGGGCTCCTTCGGTGTGGGGGGCAGAGGTGGGGGTGGCCACCGGAGGCCTCCTTCCTTGAGAGTGGGCAGAAGCGGTCCCCGGCGGCCGGGACGGCCGGTGCGGCACATCCGCGGTCGCCGGGGACATCAGGACAGGAGGTCAGCCGACGGCCTTCTTGATGCGCTCGTCGGTGGTGTCCCACGCCTTGCCGGGCTCGGTGCCCTTGTCGACGAGCTGGAGGCCCTGCGAGAAGATGTCCTTGATCGCGCCGTCCTTGCGGCCGAGGACCTGCTCGTCGGGGATCTCCTGCGCGGCGGCGCCGAAGATCTGGCCGGTGGGCGCGTCACTGAAGTACTCGTGCTTGACACTGGTGACTTCGGGCTTGCCCAGCGCCTCCTTGGAGGAGGGCATGTTGCCGAGCTTGCTGAAGATGTACGCCTGCTGCTCGGGCGCGGTGAGCCAGGCGACCAGCTTCTTGGCCTCCTCCTTCACCGGGCTGCTCTCCAGGACGCCGAGGAAGGTGCCGCCCCAGTTGGCGCCCTTCGGAGCCTTGGCGACGTCCCACTTGCCCTTGTTCGCGGGGCCGGCCTTCTCGCTGATGTGGGCGAGCATCCATGCCGGGCACACGGTGGAGGCGAAGGTGCTGTTGGCCAGACCGGGGTCCCAGCCCTTCTGGAACTGCGGCAGCTTGGCGCTCAGGCCCGCCTGCCCGGCCTCGACGGCCAGGTCCCAGGCTTCCTTGATGACGGGGCTGTCCTGGTAGATCAGCTCGCCGTCCTTGTTGTAGAACTGCTCACTGTTGCCGTAGATGCTGGCGTTGAACAGGCCGGAGGAGGCGTCCATGAAGGAGACCTTCTTGTTCTTGTTGCCCGCCTTGAACCGCTTGCCGGCCTCGACGTACTTGGCCCAGTCGCCTTCCCACAGTTTGGCGACCTCCTCGCGGTCGGTCGGCAGACCGGCCTGTTCGAACAGGTCCTTGCGGTAGCAGACCGCCATCGGGCCGATGTCCGTACCCAGACCGATGACCTTCTTGTCCGGGGTGGTGACCTGGCTGAGCTTCCACGGCAGGAAGTGGTCCACGCCCTCGACCTTGGACATGTCGGCGAACTTGTCGGCCCGGGTGTCGACGAGTTCCTTGGCGCGGCCGATCTCTATGCCCTGGATGTCCTTCAGGCCGCTGCCGGCGGCGAGGCGGGTCTGCAGCGCGGTGTAGTACGTCTGCTCGTCACCCGCGACCTCGGCCTTGACGACGACGTTCGGGTTCTCCTTCATGTAACGGTCGAGGAGACCGGTCTCCTTGATGCCCATGACGCCGAACAGCCCCATCGTGATGGTGACCTTGCCGTCCTTGACACCGCCGCCGGTGCCGCCGCTGTCACTGCCGCTGCATCCGACGACCAGGCCGAGTGCGGCCACGGTCGAAACGGCCGACACGACCTTCGTACGCAACAGCTTGTGAGCCCTGCTCATTTAGCCCTCCCAGTGGCGGCGCCGACGCACCGGAGTGCAAGCCCCCCGGCCGGTCCGCTCTGCGGCTTCGATGATGGAGTGGGTACGTTCCCACTTGGTGGTGGGAACGTGCCCACCACGGTTCACGAAGACTGACCGGCGGGCGTTGGGTCTGTCAAGAACTTGAATCCACTTCGTTGCAGACAGATGTCGTCGACAATCTGCTCGGAACCGCGAAGCTCGGTTACTGTCTGGCACAATGCGCTGGTGAACGGCGCCCGGACGCCGCTCTACGAGGAGGAAGCCATGGAGGGAAGGCGACGCCCGACCATCAAAACCGTGGCCGCGAAAGCCGGTGTGGGGCGTACGACCGTCTCACGTGTCATCAACGGTTCGACGCTCGTCAGCGAAGAGGCGCGGGCCGCGGTCCTGGCCGCGATCAACGAACTCAACTACGTACCGAACTCCGTTGCCCGCGGCCTCGTCACCAGCAGGACCAACTCCATCGCGCTCGTGATCCCCGAGTCCGAGAGCCGCCTGGGTTCGGAGCCCTACTTCTCGGCCGTCATCCGCGGAGTCAGTACCGGCCTGGCCGACACCAGGACCCAGCTGCAGCTCATGCTCGTACGGGACAAGGGCGAGCGGGACCGGCTGACCGACTCGGTCGCCGAACGGCGCGTGGACGGTGTGCTGCTGGTATCGGTGCACGAACAGGATCCGCTGCCCGGCCTGCTGGAGGACATGGGCCTGCCCACCGTGCTCGCCGGCCGGCGCTCCCCCACCGAGTCCCTCAGCCATGTCCACTGCGACAACCTCGGCGGTGCGACGGCCGCGGTCCGGCATCTGCTGGAGCGCGGCCGGACGACGATCGCCACGATCGCCGGCCCGCTGGACATGGACGTGGGCCGTACCCGGCTGCAGGGGTGGCGGGACGCGCAGGAGGAAGCAGGCTGTGACACCGGCCAACGACTGGTCGCCTCGGCCGACTTCACCGAGGCCGGAGGCGAACAGGCGATGCGTTCACTTCTTGAAGCTGCGCCTGACCTGGATGCCGTCTTCGTGGCGTCCGACGTCATGGCCGCGGGCGCGATGATGGAACTGCGCAGGCAGGGGCGGCGTGTTCCGCACGACGTGGCCGTGGTCGGCTTCGACGACTCGTTCTTCGCCCGCCACACCGACCCTCCGCTGACGAGTGTGCGCCAGCCCATAGAGCAGATCGGCACGATGATCGCCCGTATCCTGCTCGAGGAGATCGCCGACCCCGAAGCGCCCCGGCAGCACATCCTGCTCCCCACGGACCTCGTCGTCCGCGACTCCTCGTGAGAAGGCCGGCCGGTGACGGCTCCGTCCCCCGGAGCAGCGGGCGCCGGAGACCGTAACCCCGTGCACTCACCTCCCCACCCTCAGGCATACCCGTTGATCAGATGTGTGAGACGGGTCTGAGGAGGAAGGCGATCAGGACGCTCGCGCCGTCAGCGCCCCGTGAGGGAACGCTGCACACCAGGCGACGAAGCGGAACGAGCCGGCCAAGGAGAGCAAGTGAGCGCACGCAAGAACATATTCGTGATCGGCCTGGACGAGGCCAATCTGCCGACTCTGCGGGCCGTGCCCGACGCACAGCAGTACGAGTTCCACCCTCTGCTCACCATCGAGGAACTCCAGCACGGCGAGGTGTCGGTGGCGGAGCTGTTCGAGAAGGCACAGAAGGTGCTCGACGCCTTCGACGGCAGCATCGACGCGATCGTCGGCTACTGGGACTTCCCCGTGAGCACGCTCGTACCGATGCTCAGCAAGCGCTACGGCACGCGCAGCACCAGCCTGGAGTCCGTCGTCAAGTGCGAGCACAAGTACTGGAGCCGGCTGGAACAGCAGAAGGTCGTCGACGAGCATCCGCGTTTCGGCCGGGTCGACCTGGAGGCGGACGATCCGCGCCCGCCCGAGGGCGTGGGCTTCCCCATGTGGCTCAAGCCCGCCCTGTCGTACTCGTCGGAACTCGCCTTCGGCGTCAAGGACCAGGAGGAGTTCCTCGAAGCGGTCGCCGAGATCCGCAAGGGCGTCGCCCGGGTGGGCCGGCCCTTCGAGTACATCCTCGACCGGCTCGACCTGCCCGAGGAGATGGCCGGTGTCGGCGGTCAGGTCTGCCTGGCCGAGGAGGCCCTCTCCGGAATCCAGGTGGCGGTGGAGGGGTACGTCCACAACGGTGAGGTCACCGTCTACGGCGTCCTCGACTCCATCAACTACCCGGATTCCTCCAGCTTCCTGCGTCACCAGTACCCCTCGACCCTGCCCGAGCCGGTGGTACGCCGGCTGCACGACGTGTCCGAGCGGGTGATGCGGCAGATCGGCATGGACTCGGCGACCTTCAGCATCGAGTTCTTCTACGACCCGCGGACCGACGGGATCAATCTGCTGGAGATCAACCCGCGGCACTCCCAGTCGCACGCGGAGCTGTTCAAGTACGTCGACGGCGTCCCGAACCACCACTGCATGCTCAGCCTCGCCCTGGGCAAGGACCCGTCCCTTCCGCACCGGGCCGGCCCGTACAAGGTGGCCGCCAAGTGGTACTACCGGTGGTTCGCCGACGGCGCGGCCCGCCGGGTGCCCACGCCCGAGGACATCGAACGGATCGAGCGCGAGATCCCGGGCGTGCGGGTCGACGTGGTGCCCGAGGAGGGGCAGCGCCTGTCGGAGACCCCGCACCAGGACAGCTACAGCTACGAACTGGCCCACATCTTCACCGGTGGGAACAGCGAAGAGGAGCTGCGGGAGAAGTACGACCGCTGCGTGGCGGCTCTGGGCCTCGCCTTCGACGAGACCACGCCGGGCGGCCGCGACCAGAAGAACGTCTGAGGACCCGGGGACCCGAGGGAAAGGAGCGTCCCGCCGTATGCGTTTCGTGAGCAACCTGCCGTACGAGACGAAGGAAGAGGAGCACGTCGTCATTCCCCTGTCCGACGGCACCCGCCTGTCGGCGCACGTCTGGCGTCCGGTCTCCTCGGACGGGGAGCCGGTGCCTGCGGTACTGGAGTACATTCCCTACCGCAAACGCGACCTGACCGCGGTCCGCGACTCGGTCAACCATCCCTACATCGCGGGCCACGGCTACGCCTGCGTACGCGTGGACCTGCGGGGCACCGGCGACTCCGAGGGAGTGCTGGCCGACGAGTACCTGGAGCAGGAACAGGCCGACGCCGAGGAGGTCCTCGCCTGGCTGGCCGAACAGCCCTGGTGCGACGGCGCCACCGGCATGATGGGCATCTCGTGGGGTGCGTTCGCCGCCCTCCAGACCGCGGCCCGGCAGCCCCCGAGCCTGCGCGCCGTCGTCATCGCGTCCTTCACGGACGACCGGTACGCCGACGACATGCACTACATGGGCGGCGCGATGCTGTCGGACAACCTCGCCGAGGCGGGGACGATGTTCGCGTACGCGACCTGCCCGCCGGACCCCGCGGTGGTCGGCGACCGCTGGCGCGACATGTGGCACGAACGCATGGAGCACACCCGCCCGTGGGTCCTGGAGTGGCTGCGCCACCAGCGACGCGACGACTACTGGCGGCACGCCTCGGTCTGCGAGGACTACGCGGCCGTGCGCTGCCCCGTCCTCGCGTCCAGCGGCTGGGCCGACGGCTACTCCAACGCGGTGACACGGCTGCTGGGGAATCTGGACGTACCGCGCAAGGGCCTGATCGGGCCCTGGTCCCACAAGTTCCCGCACCTGGGCGAGCCCGGCCCGGCCATCGGCTACCTCCAGGAGGTCGTGCGCTGGTGGGACCACTGGCTCAAGGGTGTCGACAACGGCGTCATGGACGGCCCCATGCTCCAGGCGTGGATGCAGGACAGTGTGCCGCCCTCGACGTCGTACGAGGAGCGGCCCGGCCGGTGGGTCGGTGAACCGGACTGGCCCTCGCCGCACATCCGGCCCGTCGCGCATCCGCTGCTGCGCCACCGCATCGTCATGCCGGGGGAAGCGACGCCTCCGGCAAGTGGCAGCGAGGACGCGATGACCGTGCAGTCACCGCTGTCCGTCGGCCAGTTCGCGGGCAAGTGGGCTTCGTACAACGCCCCGCCGGACCTGCCGTACGACCAGCGCGAGGAGGACGGCGGTTCACTGGTCTTCGACACCGGACCGCTGGACGAGCCGGTCGAGATCCTCGGCTCCCCCACCGTCGAGCTCGACCTGTCCGTCAGCGAACCGGTGGCCACCGTCGCCGCCCGCCTCTCCGACGTCGCACCCGACGGGCGTGCCACACGCGTCACCTACGGCGTGCTCAACCTGACGCACCGCGACGGCACGGGCGAGCCCGAACCGCTGGAGCCCGGCCGGCGCTACCGTGCCACCGTCCAGCTCAACGGCGTGGCCCAGGTCTTCCCGCCCGGCCACCGCATCCGGCTCTCCCTGTCCACGTCGTACTGGCCGCTGGCCTGGCCACCGCCCAGGCCCGCCCTGCTGAGCGTCCACGAGGGGTCCAGCACCCTGACGCTGCCGGTGCGCCCGGTGGACGAGCCGGACGAACTGCCGCAGCGCCCCTTCGGCGAGCCCGAGGGCGCCCCGCCCCTCACCACCACCCGGCTGTCGCCTCCCGAGCAGCGCTGGGAGGTCAAGCGCGACCTGATCGGGTACGACTCCGCCCTGGAGATCGTGAAGGACCGGGGCACCGTGCGCATCGACGGGATCGGTCTCGACGTCGGCTGCCGCGCGTACGAGCGCTACACCGCCACGGCCGACGACTTCACCTCCGTCGGCGGGGAATCGGCCTGGACGATGCGGTTCCGGCGGGACGACTGGGACGTACGCGTGGAGACCCGCACCGAACTGCGGTGCAGCGAGACGGAGTTCTTCGTCGACGCGACCCTCGACGGCTACGAGGGGGAACGGCGGGTCTTCTCCCGCACCTGGAACGAGACACTGCCACGGGACGGGCTGTAAACAGTCCCCCTTCGGGGTGATCTGCGCCAACATGCAACGCGGAGAGTGGCCAATCAACTACGCTGCGCCGCGTCGCATGGTGGACCGCACACCCGAGGGGACCCTGAGTGAACCGCATCCGTACCGTACTCGCCGCGCTCGGCATCACCGCCGCGACGGCGCTCGCACCCGCCGCGAGCGCCGTCCCGCAGCAGCACGAGGAACGGCCGGCCGCCGGCGCGTTCCGGCCCGAGCCGTGCACCGGCTCGTTCCGGGACGACGCACGGCTCGGGCCCGAGTGGCTTCCGCGCAAGCACGAGAAGCCGGTGGGCCCGCTGCTGAAGGGCTACCAGCGGACCGGGAAGCTGTCGTCGGAGGACTTCCTGAAGGAGTACTGGCAGGGTCCCGCCGACTCGGGCGGCTGGAAGTACCCGCCCAACGACGGGTTCGGGGAGGTCAACGGCGAGGTGGACAAGGAGCCCACGAAGCTCCGCGACGGCCAGCGCCTGGACCGTTTCGGTTCGGAGTACGGCTCCTACCTGGCGCCTGCCGGTGACCCGTACGCCAAGCGCGCGCTGCCCCCGCAGAACCTGAACACCCGTGAACCGTCGGCGCCGTGCGACTACCGCGTCTACGAAGTCACCAAGCCGTTCTGGGTGTGGCAGGGCAGCATCGCGCCCTGGTTCGAGCAGCCGGGCGGCGGGCAGCAGATCAAGCTCGACCCGGTGTTCCTGAACCCGGGTGAGGGGCAGCGGCTGAATGTGAAGTGGCTGCTGGAGCACGGCTACCTCGAACCGGCCGGCGCGTAGCCTCGTCCCCATGGATCGCCACGAACTGCGGGCCGCGCTGAGCGCGGCGGGAGTGCCCGACGACTGCTTCCGCATCGAGGGCGTCCATGAGCCGGTCCCCACGCCCCCCGACTTCCTGTACCTGAGGAAGAGCCAGGACGGCGGCGGGGCGTGGGAGACCGGTGCGTACGAGCGTGGTGTCTACGAGCCCGTCAGCCGGCACGCGAGCGAGGCCGAGGCCTGCGCGCAGCTGCTGCGTCTGCTCACCTGACCCTCGCGGCCCTTGCGGTCCCGGTCACTCCCATTCCACCGTCAGCGTGGCGGAGGTCCCGGATTTCAGGAAGACGTACGCCGTGGTGGCGGGCGCGGATGCCAGGCGCAGGCGCACCTGGGTCGTCCCCGTGACGTCGACTGCCGTGAAGCCGGCCGACGTCTGCGTGCCGGAGGCGAACCGGCCGATCTCCGCCACCCCGGACGCCGACGCGGCGGCGCTCCAGTCGTCGGCGGCCGTCGCGCAGCCCGCGCCGAAGCAGCCGGACCTGACGTCCAGGAGCATACGGTTTCCGGACGCCCAGGGGTCACCGCTGCCGCTGCCGTACGTCACGGTCAGAAAGGCCCGCTTCACGGTCGCCCCGTCCGGGACGGACGAGGTGTCGAACGAGAACAGCGCGCGGTTGTGCAGCCCGTCCGCGCCCCGGCCCACGGCCACGCCGTAGGTGCCCTCCAGGGTGCCGGCTGCCGGTGCGCCGCCGGTGGCCGACGCCTTCACGTATCCGTCGTCCGCCGCCCGGCTCGGCAGCACCACCGTTTTCGTGCCGTCTCCGGGAAGCGGCGGTGTTCCGCCGCCACCGAGGCCCCAGAACTGTCCGATGCGGTACGCGGCGCACAGATTGACGTCGAGTACGTAGGCACCCGCGACGCCGCACTGCTCCGCGCCGGTCCCGGGGTCGACGGGCTGGCCGTGGCCCATGCCGGTGATCGAGTGGGTCTCCACCACCGGCCGTCCCGCACTGTCGCGGTACACGGCGTGCGGGTAGCCGGCCACGGTGTCCGTGGTGTCGGGCGCCGTGTCCGCGCCGTGGACATGGGTCCACTGCTCGACGGTCTCCGTCATGTTGGCGGGCACGACCGTCGTGTCGCGCGTCCCCTGCCAGACGGAGACGGTCGGCCAGGGGCCCGTGTAACCGGGGTACGCGGCACGGACCTTGTCGCCCCAGGCGGCGGGCGAGAGATCGGTTCCGGGACTCATGCAGCCGTAGGCGGCCGCGACGGAGGTCGCGCAGGCGTACGGCAGGCCGGCCACGGGGGCGCCGGAGGCGAAGACGTCGGGGTACGCGGCCAGCATGACGTTGGTCATGGCCGCGCCCGCGGACAGTCCGGTGGCGTAGACGCGGGAGGGGTCGCTGCCCAGGTCCGTCTTCATCCGGTCGGTCATCTGCTTGACCGACAGCGCCTCGCCCGAGCCGCGTCTGATGTCCGCGGACTCGAACCAGTTGAAGCAGGAGTTGAGGTTGTTGCCGGACTGCTGCTGCGGCAGCAGGAGCGCGAAGCCCCAGCGGTCGGCCCAGGTCGTCCAGCCGGTCTCCGTGTCGAACGCGGCGGCCGACTGCGTGCAGCCGTGCAGTGCCACGACGAGGGGGCGGCCGGCCGGCAGGCCGTCCGGAACGTACCGGAACATGCGCAGGTTGCCGGGGTTCGTTCCGAAGCCGGTGACCTCGGTGAGCGACGCGGCCCGGGCGGTGGGCGCGAAAGCCGTCCAGCCGGTGCCGAGCAGTGCGGCCAGCAGTGCCAGCAGGACCGCGACGGCGGGGAGTCTCTTCTGCGTACGAGGTGGGTGTGGATCCATGGCGGCTCGCTCCTTCACAAGGGCCCCCGTCCGGAGAGGGACTGTAGGGCCGGCCGTACGCCGCGCAGGAGGGGGCGACGCCACCTTCACCCGGCACGCGCGATGTGGTCCGGGCACGTTGCCGTCCCGCGCGAAGCGGCCCGCACAGCGATGTTTTTCAGTCGAAGCGGCATGACCGAAGAATGAACCACCTGAGCATAAGACCAGGTCAGACGGTCGTTTTGCGTTGTACCACCGACGCTTGTCCACATGATGGACACCCCGCCGTACGGCATGCGCACCGTCCCCGAGCTGCCCGAACGACCATTCGGTCACCGCCGCCCGGCCGCCCGCGGCCGGAATGGGGCGATCGGTGTGCGTTCACCGTCCGCATCAGCAACACTCCACAGCGCAACAACCCCGTAACCGGCCTGAAACCAGAGGAGAACCATCCATGCGTCACATCCGGAACACGTTCGGCGCCGTCGGCGCGGCGGCCGCCCTGACGCTCACGGGCGCCGTCACCACGGGCACCGCGCACGCGCAGCCGGCCGCCGGGGCGACCGGCCTCTACGCACCGTCCGCCCTGGTACTCACCATGGGCACGGGCGAGGAAGCCGCCACGGCGACCGTCGGACGGGCCGTGACGCTGAGCTGCGCCCCCCTGCCCGGCGGCACCCACCCGTCCCCCGGGGCCGCCTGCGAGGAGCTGCGCGCCGCGCACGGCGAGTTCTCCGGGCTGGTCGACACGTCGCCGCAGCGGAGCTGCACGCGCGAGTGGGACCCGGTCGTCATCACCGCCCAGGGCGTGTGGCAGGGCAAGCCGGTCTCCTGGTCGACCACCTTCGGCAACGTATGCGAGATGGAGGGAGGCCTGACGGAGAGCGCGCTGTTCTCCTTCTGACCGGCCCCGCGCACGGGAAAGCCCCGGCTGGTCGGGGGAAACCAGCCGGGGCGGCAAGGGTGCGGGAGCGGAGGGCGGTCGCCTCTCGGCGAGTGACTCCATGGGGCTTCAGCCGAACGATCTTCCCCATGGGCCTGAGGTGAGGCCCGGGGACACTGTCCCCTCCGTACCCACACATGATTGAACGGCCAACCACCTGCGGATGTTCCGCTCCCTCCCGGGTTCCGGCGTGATGTGCGCCACTGGCCGGCGCGACCCGGCTCCGGTCCTGTCAGGCGGCGGAGCGGCGGCCGAGCAACGCGCCCGCGACGATCCGGGCGGGCGGGCACAGGGTCTGGCCGCGGGCGGCGAAGAGGGCGTCCCGCGAGGAGAAGCGCCCGAGGTCCTGCCGCACCAGAGCGGACAGGCCGAACGAGGAGCAGCCGTCCGCGCCGCAGGTCCAGCCGTCCCAGTCCACGGCGGTGGAGGCCAGGGCATCGAAGAGGGTCTGTGGTCCCGTGTTGGTGAAGCCCGCCGGGTTGGCCGCGCCGAGCGCGCCGAGGGGCGCGTACAGCTCGGACACGCCCGCCCATTCCCGCCCGAGCCGGAACTCCGGCCAGGCCAGGAGGACCGTGTCGCGGACGGTCCCCGCTCTCACCGGCGGCGGACCGGGCGTCCGCGAGCAGTCGCCGGACCCGCGCATGACGCCAGTCGAGGACCGCGGTCGGCGCGGTGGAGCCCCGGTTCCCGTCGGCCCGGGGCGCGGCGGGTCGCCGGTGTCGCCACCACGGAGTCAGCACCACGCTCGTCATGGACGGGTGCTACGGGGCGCCGCCACCGCCGTCGTCACGGGGCCGTCGTACGAGCAGAGGCGCCTTGGTGTCACGTCACCCGGCGCCCCTCAAAGCCAGGGCCGTGGCGAGGCGGGTTCCGGGGGCCGGTCCCCGGGAACAGTGCCGGACGGCTCGCGGTGCACGGTGGGGCGGGGCGCCGGGGATCCTCGTGACGAGCGAGCGGGTGGACGGCCGGGACGGGCTCATCGGCCGTCCCTCACGTTCCGGCCCGCCGGGGCGTGGTCGATTCGCGGACGACGAGGCGGTAGCCGGGGCGGGCCCGCCGGGGTTCGGGCACCGGGCTTCCCGAGAGCCGTTCCACGAGGCTGTCGACGGCGAGCCGGGCGATGGCCTCCTTGTCCGGCGAGATCGTGGTGAGCGTGGTGGTTCCGTACCGGCCCTCCTCGATGTCGTCGAAGCCGACGACGGCGACGTCGGCCGGGATGCTCAGCCCGCGCTCGGTGAGCGTGCGCATCGCCCCGACGGCGATCAGGTCGTTGTACGCGAAGACCGCGTCGGGGCGTTCCCCGCGGTCGAGGAGGGACGCCATGGCCGCGGCCCCGTCCTCGCGGCCGTACCCGTCGGTGACCACCACGAGTGCCTCGTCGGGCGTGATGCCCGCGGCGGCGAGCTCCTCGCGCCAGCCGCGCAGCCGCAGGTGGGCCGGCTGGCGTTCGCGGCCCGTGCGCGAGCCGAGGAAGGCGATGCGGCGGTGCCCCCGGTCGACGAGGTGCCGTACGGCGGTCCTGGCCGCCGCCACGTTGTCGATCGCGATGTGGTCGTACGGGGCTTCGTACTCGCGCTCGCCCAGCAGGACCAGCGGCGCGGTCTCCTCACGCGCCATCAGGTCCTCGGTCTCCAGGTGGATGGGGCTGAGGATCAGGCCGTCGATCACATGGGACCGGAAACCCTGACTGACCAGGAGTTCCTTCTCCCGCAGTCCGGCGGTGTGGTCGACGAGGACGGTGTAGTCGTGCCGGGCGGCCGCGTCGACGACCGCGCCGGCCAGTTCCGCGAAGTACGGGTTGCCGAACTCGGGCACGGCGAGGGCGATGATGCCGGTACGGCCCTTGCGCAGGTGGCGTGCGGTGAGGTTGGGACGGTAGCCGAGTTCGTCGATGGCCTGCTGCACTTTGGCCCGCATGGTGGGGGTGACATGCTGGTAGTTGTTGACCACGTTCGACACGGTCTTGATGGACACGCCCGCCCGTTGCGCAACGTCCTTGAGGCTGACGCCCACGGCTCTCCTTGACTCGGCCCGGCCGGATGTACCGGATCCGGCGCTCCAGGTGGTTCGGATGGTTCAGGTGGTTCTGCGGCTGCGTGCCAGGTAGCGCTGTGCCACGACGACAACGATAAGGAAGCCTCCGCTGGCCACCGACTGGTACGAGGAGTTCAGCGAGCCGATCTCGTTGATCAGGTTCTGGACGATGAAGGGCGCCATCCCGGCGTGGGCGATGAGCAACCCGTTGAGCAGGCCGAACGCGCCGCCCACCACCAGAGGCACCAGCAGCGCGGGGAAGAACCCCCACGGCGACGCCCAGGCGGCGAGGACGCCGCCGAGCGCGAACACGGAGCCGACCGACAGGTCGATGCCGCCCGTGATGACGACCAGGGTCATGCCGAGGGCGACCACGGCGGGGAAGGACGCCTGCACGGTCACACCGCGGGCGTTGTCCAGGGTGGCGAACGTCGGGTAGACGAACGAGGCAGCGAGGCGATGAGCACGACGGCCAGCAGCACCGCGAGAACGCCCTGGCGCCGCAGGAGTTCCGCGACGCGCCGCTTGACGGCCGGTTCGGCGGCGCGCGCCGGGCCCGGGGCGCTGCCGCCGGCCGGGGCGGGCGTCTTCACCGGTGTGCGCACCGGAGAGCCGGGTGCGGGGTGGTTTCGTTCATCGGGACCGACGCTCCCGGGCGACGTAGACGGCGGCGATGATGATGGCCGCCTGGGCGATCTGTGCGGTGGAGCCGGGCAGGTCGTGCTTGACGGGCAGTCCGGCGAGCGCGACGGCGGAGCGGTTGCCTCCGATGGCGACGACCTGGCGTCCGAAGGTGGTGCGCCGGACCAGGAAGGCGACGGCGGCGGCGAGCACCCCGGCGACGAGGACGACCAGGGGGACGCCGAGGAAGGAGCCCGTTCCCAGGGCGAGCAGGTCGGGGTTGACGATCTGCTTGAGCTGTCCGTCGGCCATCACCAGGGCGAGCCTCCGGCCGCCGACGAACAGCGCGAGGGTGGCGACGATGGGTTGCAGCCCGACCAGCGACACCAGGGAACCGTTGACGGCTCCGACGACCGCGCCGGCGAGGAGGGACACGACGAGCGCCGGGACGAGCCCGTACCCGAGGCAGAGCGGCAGGAACGCGGCGGCGAGTGCCATGGTCGAGCCGACCGACAGGTCGATGCCCTCGGTGCCGATGACCAGGGCCATGCCCAGCGCCACGATGACGACGGGGGGGCGACCTGGACGAGCTGGGTGCGCAGGTTGTCGGCGGTCATGAAGTGCTCGGTGAACAGCGCATTAAAAAAGGAGCAGTACGGCTACGGCCACGTACACGCCGTATCCCTGGTACCAGGCGGGATCACGCAGCCGCGCCAGGGGGCGTGCGGGCGGGAGGGTGGCCTGGGCGGTCATCGCGGGTCCTCCTGAGCGGCCGGGGCCGGGGCCGGAGTCTGGTCCTGGGCCGGGGCCGGGGCGGCCTTCTCTCCGGGCGTCGGTGAGCCGGCTCTCTCCGACGTCGTCTCCCGCCGGTTCGCCCGCGACGGCGCCGCCGTCGATGCCGCGGGTCGGCTCGTCCAGCAGGAGGACCTCGGGTTCCAGGCAGAGCCGGCGGGCCAGCGGGACTTTCTGCTGGTTGCCGCCGGAGAGTTCGCCGACCTTCCGTTCGGGGCTCGACGCCTTGATCCGCAGTCGCTTCATGAAGAGGTCGACGATGCGGTCCTGCTTGGCACGGGAGACCACGCCGGCACGGGAGAGGCGGGGCATGGCGGCCAGCACGATGTTCTCGCGCACGGACAGACCGGGGACGATTCTTTCGGCCTTGCGGTCCTCGGGCAGCAGGCTGATGCCCGCGCGGACGGCGCCCGCCGAGGTGAGGCGGCGCAGCGTGCGGCCGCCGACGGTGATCTCTCCCGAGTCCAGGCGCAGTGCTCCGGCCAGCGCCTTCGCCGTCCCGCTGCGGCCGGAGCCGAGGAGGCCGCCGAGGCCGAGCACCTCACCGCCGTACAACGACAGCGACACGTCGTGGAGTTGGTGGCGGCTGGAGAGACCGGTGGCGGTGAGCACGGGGACGCGGGACGCGTTGTGCCCCTCGGCGGCGAAGCTGGTCAGGCCGGTGCGTCCGGCCTCGGCCGGGTCGCGGCCGAGCATCATCGACACGAGCCGCATCCGGTCGAGGCCGGCGAGGTCGCCGGTGTGGAGGTGGCGGCCGTCGCGGAGCACGGTGACGCGGTCGCGGATCCGGTAGAGCTCGTCCATCCGGTGGCTGACGCAGAGGACGGCGATGCCCTGGCCGCGCAGGCTCGCGATGACCCCGAAGAGGGTCTGCACCTCGCGCGGTTCGAGTGAGGAGGTTCGAGCCGCCGTCCTCACCGAAGGACCGAAAGCGCTTCGCACCCATGAGGTGCGGCACGCAGTCGAACATTCAGCCACAGCCCCAAGCGCACCACAACAGGCCCGCGGCCACAGTTTCCACCAGAGAGAGGCGGCCCCTCCCCCGCTTTGTCCTGACCGCGGAAGAAGTTGCGAAAGCGGATGCGAAAGGGGTTACGCGGTGAGACCAGGCCCGCTAACTTCCTTGAAATGAACCGGACATGCACGCATGGCCGGTGACCTTCCGGCGCGACGGCGCGCGCCTGGCTCCCCCGGCGGGACTTACTTCCCGGCCCGCCGGACACCCCCACCCCGTTGGGAGACTTCTGTGCGCAAAAAACCGTTCAGACCCCGTCAGATCCCCGCGTTACTGCTCACCGCGTTGCTCACCGCGGGCTTCCTGGCACCCGCCGGGTCCGCCGCGGCCGCCGCGGCCGCTCCCCGTGACGCGGACCGGGAGACCTCGGCAGCCGCGGCCCCTGCCGCAGCCGAGGAGTTCCAGCAGGTCACTCTCGCCAAGGGCGTCGCGGAGACCGGCGAGCCGATGACCATGGCGGTCCTCCCCAACCGCTCGGTACTGCACACCTCACGCGACGGCACGCTACGGCTCACGGACGCCGCGGGCACGACGAAGGTCGCGGGAAAGCTCGACGTCTACAGCCACGACGAGGAAGGGCTCCAGGGCGTCGGCGTGGACCCCGGATTCGCCTCCAACCGCCTCGTCTACCTGTACTACGCCCCGAAGCTCAGCACTCCGGGCGGCGACGCCCCGGGTGACGGCACGGCCGCCGACTTCGCTCCCTTCGACGGCGTGAACCGGCTCTCCCGCTTCTCCCTCGCCGCCGACGGGACCCTGGACCTCGCCAGCGAGAAGAAGATCCTCGACGTACCGGCCTCGCGCGGAATCTGCTGCCACGTGGGCGGTGACATCGACTTCGACGCGCAGGGCAACCTGTACCTCACCACCGGAGACGACTCGAACCCCTTCGCGTCCGACGGGTACACGCCGATCGACGAACGCGCGTCCCGCAACCCGGCGTACGACGCCCAGCGCTCCTCGGGCAACACCAACGACCTGCGCGGCAAGGTGCTGCGCATCAAGGTGAACGCGGACGGCTCGTACTCCACTCCCCCGGGCAACCTCTTCGCGCCCGGCACGGCGAAGACCCGCCCCGAGATCTACGCCATGGGCTTTCGCAACCCGTTCCGGATGAGCGTCGACAAGGCCACCGGAACCGTCTACCTCGGTGACTACGGGCCCGACGCGGGAACGGCGAACGCCGCCCGCGGCCCCGCCGGCCAGGTCGAGTTCAACCGCATCACCAAGGCCGGAAACTTCGGCTGGCCGTACTGCACCGGCAAGAACGACGCGTACACCGACTACAACTTCGCCACCGCCGCCTCCGGCGCGAAGTTCGACTGCGCCGCACCGAAGAACAACTCCCCCCGCAACACCGGACTCACCGACCTGCCCCCGGCCCAGCCCGCCTGGATCCCGTACGACGGCGGCTCGGTACCCGAGTTCGGCAGCGGCTCCGAGTCCCCCATGGGCGGACCGGTCTACCGCTACGACGCCTCCTCCACGTCGGCCGTGAAGTTCCCGCAGAGTTACGACGGGAACTTCTTCGCCGGGGAGTTCGGCCGCAAGTGGATCAAGCGGATCGCGCAGGGCACCGACGGTACCGTCCAGTCCGTCAACGCCTTCCCCTGGAGCGGCACCCAGGTGATGGACATGGCCTTCGGCCCCGACGGCGCGCTGTACGTCCTGGACTACGGCACCGGTTACTTCAGCGGGGACGCGAACTCCGCGCTGTACCGCATCGAGCACCTCACCGACGGCCGCTCCCCCCTCGCCCAGGCCAAGGCCGACCGCACCTCCGGGAAGGCGCCGCTCGCCGTCGCGTTCTCCTCGGCCGGCACCTCCGACCCGGACGGGGACGCGCTGAGTTACGCGTGGAAGTTCGGCGACGGGGGAACGTCGACCGCCGCGAACCCGTCCCACACGTACACGGCCAACGGCCAGTACACCGCCACCCTCACCGTCACCGACACCACCGGCAAGAGCGCCACCGCCTCGGTGCAGGTGACCGTCGGCAACACCGCGCCGACCGTGAGGCTGGAACTGCCGGCCGAGGGCCGGATCATCGACCCGGGTGCGGCCGTGCCGTACAAGGTGACGGTGACCGACCCCGAGGACGGCACCGTCGACTGCTCCAAGGTGAAGATCACCTTCATCATCGGGCACGACAGCCACGGCCACCCGCAGACCTCCGCGACCGGCTGCTCCGGCACGGTGCAGACCATCGCGGACGGCGAGCACGACCCGAACGCGAACATCTTCGGCGTCTGGGACGCGGAGTACACCGACAAGGGAGCGAACGGCCAGCCCGCCCTGACCACCCACACCCAGCACATCAGCCAGCCCAGCCATCGGCAGGGCGAGCACTACGGCGGTTCGTCGGGCGTCGAGGTCGTCAGCCACACGCCGGCCCACGGCGGCAAGGCGGTCGGCCACATCGACAACGGCGACTGGATCTCCTTCAGGCCGTACGCCCTCGACGACGCCACCCGGTTCACCGCCCGGGTCGCCTCCGGAGGTGTCGGCGGCACGATCGAGGTACGGGCCGGCTCTCCCGCCGGGACTCTCCTGGGCACGGCGGCGGTTCCCGTGACGGGTGGCTGGGAGACCTACCAGGAGGTCAGCACCACGCTGTCGAACCGGCCCGCCGGTACGACCACGCTGCACCTCGTCTTCAAGGGCGGCAGCGGCTCGCTCTTCGATGTGGACGACTTCCACTTCACCACCTCGGGCAGCGGCAGCGGCTCGCGGACGGGTGAGGTGAAGGGCGTGAACGGCAAGTGCCTGGACGTCGCGGACGGGGCGTCCGCCGACGGGACACAGGTCCAGCTGTGGACCTGCAACGGCAGCGGCGCCCAGCGGTGGACGCTGCCCGGCGACGGGACGCTGCGTGCGCTGGGCAAGTGCCTGGACATCAGCGGCGGAGGAACCGCCGACGGCACGAAGATCCAGTTGTGGACCTGCAACGGCAGCGGCGCGCAGCAGTGGGCGCCGCAGGCCGACACCACCGTCCGCAACCCGCAGTCCGGCAAGTGCCTCGACGCCGAAGGCGGCACCTGGAACGACGGCGCCCGCACCCACCTGTGGACCTGCCACACCGGCGCCAACCAGAAATGGACCCTGCCGTAGCAGGAGAGGAGGCACAACCGATATGCGCAACACTCTCACCAAGGCCGGCTGCTGGCTCGCCGGAGCACTGCTCTGCGCGGCCACCGCGCCCGCCGTGGCCGCGGGCGCCCAGGCACCGGGCGACCCCGTCCGCTCCGCTGTCCGGGACGTGACCGCAGCCGTGAGCGCGGCCGATCCGGCGTACAAGATCCTCGTGTTCTCCAAGACGGCGGGCTTCCGCCACGGGTCCATCGACGACGGTCTCGCCGCGCTGCGCGAGCTGGGCGGCGCGAACAACTTCACCGTGGACGCGACGGAGGACGCGCAGGCCTTCACCACCGGCAACCTCGCGCAGTACAAGGCCGTCGTCTTCCTGTCCACGACCGGTGACGTGCTCAACGGCACCCAGCAGACGGCGTTCGAGCAGTACATCAAGGGCGGCGGCGGTTACGCCGGCATCCACGCGGCCGCCGACACGGAGTACGACTGGCCGTTCTACGCCGGTCTCGCCGGAGCCCTGTTCCACTCCCACCCGCACAACCAGACGGCGACCGTCAAGGTGGAGGACCGGGCGCACGACGCCACCGCCCATCTCGGCACCACCTGGCAGCGCTTCGACGAGTGGTACAACTACCGCACCAACCCGCGGACGACCGCTCACGTGCTGGCCTCGCTCGACGAGTCCAGCTACTCGGGCGGCAACATGTCCGGCGACCACCCGATCTCCTGGTGCAAGGGCTATGAGGGCGGCCGCGCCTTCTACACCGGTGGCGGTCACACCGACGAGTCGTACACCGAACCGGCGTTCCGCCGGCACCTGCTCGGCGGGATCCGCTGGGCGGCGGGCATGACGGAGGCGGACTGCCGTCCGGAGACGGGATACACACCGCTGTTCAGCGGTTCGGGCACGACCGGCTGGAAGCAGGCCGGACCCGGTTCGTTCACGCTGGCGGACTCCACGCTCACCTCGCAGGGCGGGCTCGGAATGCTGTGGTACTCCGCCAAGGAGTACACCGGCGACTACTCCCTCAAGCTCGACTGGCGGATGGACGGCGACGACAACTCCGGGATCCTCCTGGGGTTCCCGGCCTCCGACGACCCGTGGTCGGCGGTCGACAACGGGTACGAGATCCAGATCGACGCCACGGACAGCGCCGACCGGACGACGGGAGCGGTGTACGGCTTCAAGTCCGCCGACATCGCCGCCCGCGACGCCGCGCTCAACCCGCCCGGCGAATGGAACACGTACGAACTCCGTGTCACCGGCGAACGGCTGGAGGTCTTCCTCAACGGCCGCAAGATCAACGACTTCACCAACACCGATCCCGTCCGCAGCCTGCGGCAGGGGCACATCGGGATCCAGAACCACGGCGACGGCGACCAGGTGTCCTTCCGCAACGTCCGGATGAAGACATCCGGCGGCACGCAGCCGGGTCCCCTCGCGGGTGAGGTCAAGGGCGTCAACGGCAAGTGCCTGGACGTCGCCGGCGGCGCGACCGGTGACGGCACCCAGGTCCAGCTGTGGACCTGCAACGGCAACAGCCCCCAGAAGTGGACGCTGCCCGGCGACGGCACCTTCCGCGCGCTGGGCAAGTGCCTGGACATCAGCGGCGGAGGAACCGCCGACGGCACGAAGATCCAGCTGTGGACCTGCAACGGCAGCGGCGCGCAGCAGTGGCAGCCGCAGCCGGGCGGAACCGTCCGCAACCCGCAGTCGGGCAAGTGCCTCGACGCCGAGGGTGCCACCTGGAACGACGGCACCCGCGTCCATCTGTGGAGCTGCCACACCGGCCCCAACCAGAAGTGGACCCTTCCCTGACGGGTCGGCCACAGCGCCCGGGGCGGCGGCCCCGGGCCGGCGGGTTCCGGTCCCTGCGGGGAACCGGGACCCGCCGGAGGCCGGCCCCGGGCACCCGGTTTCGGCGCCGGGCGCCCGTGGCGCATGACAGCCCCCGGGGCGCGTGCCTCACGTCAGCTCCGTCGCGCGGGCGATGAGCAGCGCCACGTCGTCGTGGTCTCCGGGGTGGCGCAGCGCGTGCAGGAGCAGGTCGCAGGTCTCTTCCAGCGACTGCGGAGGTTCGGTGAGGTGGGCGAGGAGAGCGTCCAGCCGCTCGTCGATGGCCTGGTCGCGCGTCTCGACCAGGCCATCGGTGTAGAGGACCAGCCGGTCGCCGGGACGCAGGGCGAGTGTGGTGGTGTGAAAGGTGACTTCGCCGACGCCGAGCGGGGCGCCGGTGGGCAGGTCGAGCAGTTCGGCGGCCCGGCCGGGGCGTACCAGGACGGGTGGCAGGTGCCCGGCGTTGGAGATGCGGCACTCGGCCCGGTGGGGATCGTAGACGGCGTAGGTGCACGTGGTGATGGTCTGACCCATGCGGTCGGTGATGCGGTCGAGGTGGTGCAGCACCTGGGCCGGGTCGAGGCCGAGTTCGGCCAGGGTGCGGGTGGCGGTGCGGAGCTGGCCCATCGTGGCGGCCGCGCTGACACCGCTGCCCATGACGTCACCGACGACGAGGGCGCTCCTGTCGTCCGTCAGAGGGATGACGTCGAACCAGTCGCCGCCCACCTCGTCGGCCGCCTGGGCCGGCTGGTAGCGGCTGGCGACCTCCAGGCCGGGCTGGTCCGGTGGCCGCTGGGGAAGAAGGCTGCGCTGGAGGGTGAGGGCGGTGCTGCGTGCCTGCCGGTACCAGCGGGCGTTGTCGATGCACACGGCCGCCCGTGCGGCGAGTTCGCCGGCCAGGATCTCGTCGTCGTCACTGAACGGTTCCGGGTTACGGGTGCGCTTGAGGTCGAGGGCGCCGAGGACTTTGCCGCGCGCGATGAGCGGCACGGCCAGGTAGGAGTGCAGCCCCGCGGCCCCCAGGAGCTCGGCGGCTTCGGGGCTGCGGGCGATGCACGGCAGGTCCTCGCGTTTCACGTGGGGCACCCGGACGGGGCGGCCGGTGTTCACGCACTGGGTGACCAGCCGGTCGGCCTCGTACCTGGCCACCTCGCCGGGCGGATCGGCCGCGTGCACTGCCTCGCTGGAGTACGCGCTGGCCACGGCGAGAGCACGGAACACCGCGGGCCCTGTCTGCGTCGTCGCGGCCGAGCGACCGTTGAGGACGCTGTCGAGTACGTCCACGGCGGCCACGTCGGCCAGCTGCGGCACCGACACCTCGGCGAGTTCGCGGGCGGTCTCGTCGAGGTCGAGGGTGGTGCCGATGCGGATGGAGGCGTCGGCGACGACGGCGAGGCGCTGGCGGGCCTGCGCGGCCTCGATGGTGGCGCGCCGCCGCTCGGTGACGTCGACGACGGAGGCGGCCACCCCGAGCACCTTCCCGTTGGATGCCTCCAGCCGGTAGAAGGACACCGACCACGTGTTCTCGTGGTCCGGGTCGGCGGGGACACGCCCGACGGACTCCTGATCGAGGATCGGGACGCCGGTGGCAAGGACCCGGCGCATCGAGGTCTCGATGGCCTCGGTGTCCAGGAACGGCAGTGCCTCGTGCACGTTCCGGCCGACGTGCTGGGCAGCGGACAGGCCGTTGATGCGTTCGAGTGCCGGATTGACGGTGACGTACCGCAGGTCGGTGTCCACCACCGCCAGTCCGATCGGGGACTGGGCCACCAGCCGGGTGGACAGCGCGAGGTCCCGCTCCACCTTTCGCAAGGTCGCCTGGTCGGTCGCCAGGCCCAGGGCGTAGAGGTCCTTGCGGTCGTCCTCCAGCCGCATGTTGCGGAACTCGACCAGCCGGGTGCTGCCGTCTCTGTGGCGCATGGGGAAGACCCCCGCCCAGCTCGACCCTCCTTTGCCGGCCATGACCTGGGCGAACAGCCGGCCCACCAGCTCCAGGTGCCGCTCCTGGACCAGCAGCCGGCCCGCGAACCGGCCGAGGGCCTCGTCCGCGGAGTAACCGAACAGCTCCTCTGCCTGGGGGCTCCACAGCACGATCCGTCCGTCGGCGTCCAGCACGACGGCAGCCACGCTCAGCAGATCCAGCAGCCCTCCCGACGCGAGCCGAGCGCCCTCCGGCTGGTCAGGGCTGGCAGAGACGGAGTCGGTCGCACGCATCCGGGGCTCCTTCCGCCCGCCGCCGGTATCTCCCATCGTCTCTCTACCCAGGCTGGGACCGCATCCTCTGCCCGGACACGTACGGCCTGCCGTGAACCGGGAACCCCGCTACGGCGTGATGATGGAGGGGAAGCCGCCGCCGCTGTGGCCGAGGGGCGGCGGGGTGCCTACCGCGGTCCGACTCCGAAGGGCGGCAGCCATGCAGGCAGCCAGAGGGAAGAGATCAGTCGCAGCGTCACTCGCGGCACTGGCGCTGCTCGTCGTGGCGGCGTGCGGCGGCTCCGGAGGGGCGGACACCTCTCCTTCGCCGGACGGCCGGGTTCCGTCCGGCGCCCGCGTCCTCGCCGTGAAGATCGACAACGTCGTGGCGGCCCGGCCTCCGACCGGACTGGACAAGGCGGACCTCGTCTACGTCGAACAGGTGGAGGCCGGCCTCAGCCGCATACTCGCCGTCTACTCGTCCACCGTGCCGCCCGTCATCGGCCCGGTACGCAGCGCCCGCGAGACGGACCTGGAGCTGCTGCGGCAGTTCGACCGGCCGACACTCGCCTACTCCGGCGCGCAGAGCAGACTCAATCCGCTGATCGAGGCGGCGCCGCTGAACGCGCTGTCCCCCTCGGAGGCACCGGACGCGTACTTCCGCAGCGACGACCGGGCCGCGCCGCACAACCTCTACCTGAGGCCCGGGAACATACCGCACACCCCCTCCGGCACGAACGCCGCCGAGGACCTCGGACTCCGCTTCGGCCCGCCGCCGTCCGGCGGGAAACCCACCGACGAGCACACGGTCCGTTATCCGTCGGCGCGCTTCGCCTTCACCTGGTCCGCGGACCGGCAGAAGTGGCTGGTGGAGATGGACGGCGCGCCGTCCCGTACGGCCGACGGGCAGCGGCTCGCCGCGGCCACGGTCGTCGTGCAGCAGGTGACCGTGCGTCCGTCGGTCTTCAAGGACCGGTGGGGCAACGCGTCTCCGTACACCGAGACCGTGGGCTCCGGTTCGGCGGTCGTGCTGCGCGACGGAAAGGCGTACGACACCGAATGGAGACGGGACTCCGCCGGATCCCGGACCTCGTTCACGACCCCGGACGGCAAACGGATGACGTTCGCCTCCGGTCAGACGTGGATCGTGTACGCGGCACGGTGACCCCGTCGCCGGGCGGTCGGCACGGCAAGGCGGTCCGGCGGGACGGGCGAGGGCCCCGACCGGTTTCTCTCCGGTCGGGGCCCTCGTCGTTGTCCGGTCTGCTGTCCGGCCTCACACGCGTTCCGGCGCTCCGAGCAGTGCCGTCGCGGTCTCGAGCGGCGTGAGGACACGGGGCTGGACCACTGCGGGAACAGCGCGGCAGGTGAAACCGAGGCGGGTCAGCGCCCTGGTCACTTCACTGGCGCTGAAGTCGCGGCGGTCCTGCCTGGTGATCACTTCTCCCACCTGCTTGACCGGGTAGTGACGACGGCCGATGATCACGGACTCGCCCGTGACGGGTTCGGGCTTGATGCCCTTCATCGAATCCTGCACGTCGCTCTTGAACAGGTCGAAGGGGAAACGGGCGATGACGCAGCGCATAGTGCCTCAGCAGGGTTCGGAAGAGCCGGAAGGACGGGCCGTCCTCACGGACGGGGCGAACGACGGGACGAGGCTCATGCGGCGCGGGAGAGCGGCGCCTGGCGCTGCGGCATTCCGCCGGTACGCCCCTGGGGCGCTCCGGCCGGTCCGACGGGGCGGCGGGCAGGACGGCCACGTCGGCCCCGGGACGACGACTCGCCGCGCTTCGGGCGCTCCACCACGGGAGCGACGATCGTGACGGGGATGCCGGAGGGGGCCTGCGCGCCGGTGATCCGGGTCAGCTCGGCGTCGCCGGAGCGGACCTGGGCGGTGTGCGGGGTGATGC